>CAJQJT010000252.1 GCA_905478725.1 uncultured Pseudomonadales bacterium | reverse complement strand
GCTGGTCATGGTGTAATTCAGATTCAGGCGACCAAACTCATACTGGCGAGGAATCGAAGGCAATGGCAGATTGCGGGTAAACCACTCATAGAGAGGACGGTTAGCGGCAAACTCCAGAGTACAGACCGAATGGGTGACCCCTTCGATGGCATCTTCCTGACCGTGAGCAAAATCATAGGCTGGATAGATATTCCACTCATCGCCAGTGCGATGGTGCGGGACTTTCTTGATACGATAGATCACCGGATCACGCATATTGATATTCGGCGAGCTCATATCGATTTTCGCACGCAGTGTCATGGTGCCTTCATCTATGGCACCAATTTTCATCTGCTCAAGCAACTCAAGGCTCTCTGCTGCAGGTCGCTCACGGAATGGGCTATTCTTGCCCACCTCGGTGAGTGTGCCGCGATACTCGCGCATCTGCTCAGCATTTAGCTCGCAGATATAGGCTTTGCCATCGGTAACTAGCTGCTGCGCCCAGGTATAGAGCTGTCCGAAGTAATCCGAGGCAAAGCGTGGTTCTCCACCCCAGTCAAAACCCAGCCAGCGCACATCTTCAATAATCGCCTGAACATATTCGTCGTCTTCTTTGTCAGGATTGGTGTCATCAAAGCGCAGGTTGCAGGTGCCGCCAAACTGCTCGGCAAGACCAAAGTTAAGACAGATCGACTTGGCGTGACCTATGTGTAGATAGCCATTGGGCTCCGGAGGAAAACGCGTCACCACCTCTTTTACACGGCCGGCTTCGAGGTCAGCAGTAATGATTTGCTGGATAAAATTGCTTGGTTTTTCGATATCAGTCATTTATATAAGTCTGGAGAGAAAAGATGGGCGAGATTATAGCCGCAGCCATCGGTGCATTAAACTAAAACCCCTACTAGATCGGTGATTAAGCCCACTTATTAAGGATTAGCCAAAAATAAGCGTAAAAAGCTCAACAGCAGAGGGCAAAACTCAAAGATCGGTTTTAATCCAGCGCGTTAGCGCCTAAAATGCTGCCTTGCTAAGTAGCACCTAATTCTCCCAGACTTTTTACAGGAACTCTTATGATTACATTGCGCACCACACAGGGTGACATTTCCATCGAACTCGATTTTGATAAGGCGCCAAATACTGCTGCCAACTATTTGCAGTATGCCCGTGACGGTTTTTATAACGGCACTATCTTTCACCGTGTAATCCCCGGCTTTATGGTTCAGGGCGGCGGTATGGACGCAGAGATGAATGAGAAAGAGTCTCGTGAGTCTATCGAAAACGAAGCTGACAACGGCCTGACCAACGAAATTGGCACTCTGGCTATGGCTCGCACCGGCGACCCGCACTCCGCTTCTTCACAGTTCTTTATCAATGTATCTAACAATGGCTTCCTGAACCACAGCGGCAAGAACAGCCAGGGTTGGGGCTATGCAGTATTTGGTAAGGTCGTTGAAGGTATGGAAGTGGTTAACGCCATCACTGAGATGGAGACTGGCAGCGCTGGTCACCACCAAGATGTACCAGTTGAAACCATTGAAGTTACTGAAACGCTAATCAGCGATGCTTACTCTGACAAGTAGTAAGCAATAGTAGCTAGTCAAAGCGAGGAAGTTTATGTCTGTACTGTTTATTTCAGATCTTCATCTTGCACCTGAGCGCCCGGCAGTTACCCGGGCGTTTTTGTCTTTCCTGAATGGCCACGCCTCTCAAGCTGAGGCGCTGTATATTCTCGGCGATCTATTTGAGGCCTGGGTTGGGGACGATGACCCTACTGAGTTGGCGGCGCAGGTTCAGGCCAGTCTTGAGCAGCTCAGCCAGTCAGGGGTCAAACTCTATATTCAGCATGGCAACCGTGATTTCTTAATTGGTCGGCGTTTTATCCAGCGCTGTGGTGCAGAGTTATTGAATGATGAACATCTGGTTCAGCATCAGGGACAGACTGCTTTGGTCATGCACGGGGACTCCCTGTGCACCGATGATGTGGACTACCAGCGCTTTCGCCGCAAGGCGCGCAATCCAATCTATAAATGGTGTCTCTCACACCTACCTCTGAAACGCCGTCAAAAGCTCGCCTCAGACTGGCGCGCCAAGAGCATGTCGGCCAACAGTAATAAGGCCACAGCAATAATGGATGTGAATTCAGACGCTGTAGATGCAGTGATGCTCAAACATCAGGTAGAGGTGCTGATTCACGGCCACACTCACCGTCCTGACCAGCATCAGGTCAGTCAGGGCCAGCGCATTGTGCTGGGTGACTGGCATGATCTCGGATGGGTGATTAGCATGAGCGACAGTGGTTTTGCCCTGCAGAGTTTTGAAATCGAGGATCTCAATCAGATCCTTGTCCGTAAACAACAGTAGATTGGCGACTCAAAGCTGATAATATGGTCGTGAATTCTCCACGAAGGAGTGGCAATACTCTTGTGACAGAGCTTTATGACAGAGTATTATCACCCTATAGTAAATTTCGTTAAAGGAAGTCAACATGGAAACGGACAAGTACAGCGCAAAATCAATTTCAGGCAATCGTCAGAGCGGCATTCAAAGCACTGCCCTTGACCCCGCCGTCGTTAAAGTACTGCGCAGCACCTATATGCTGCTCGGCGTGACCCTTGCCTTTAGCGCCATCATGGCTGGCGTGGCTATGGCTATGAACGCTCCCTACTTTGGTCTCTGGACATTACTGCCCTACTTTGTCTGCCTGTGGATGACTGAGAAAAACAAGAACAATTCAATGGGTATCGTCTGGGTATTCGCCCTTACCGGTTGGATGGGTTTCACTCTCGGGCCGATACTGAACATGTATCTGGCGGTGCGTGGCGCTGAGCCGATTATGATGGCACTGGGCTCTACTGCTCTGGTGTTCTTCGCCTCTTCTGCTTACGTAATGACAACCCGCAAAAATCTTAACTTTATGACCGGTTTCTTGATGACGGGCATGTTGGTCGCCTTTGTTGCTGCCATTGCCAATATCTTCCTACAGATCCCGGTTTTGGCCCTGACGATTAGTGCGGCCTTTGCACTGATTTCGACTGGCATGATCATGTGGCAGACCAGCGCCATTATTCACGGCGGCGAGCGCAACTATATCTCGGCCACAGTGACCCTGTTTGTGATGATCTATAACCTGTTCCTGAGCCTGCTGCACCTGTTTGGCATGGGCAGCGATGACTAAAAACGTCTAGGGTAGCTTTTCGCTATCTGGGATGTTCTTAAGATAAGATGGAAGGCTCCGTTGATAAACGGGGCCTTTTTTTATTCTTCTGACGACAGTAGACCATGACTACTAAAAACTATTTAAATAAGCTCGCGGATTGGTCCCAGGATCAGGCAGCCAGTATTGCCGCCGAGGATGCTATTGAGCTCAATGCTGAGCATATCCAAGTGCTGGATGCCGCCCGCGTTTTTTATGACCAATACGGCTTTTCACCATCCATGCGGCCCCTCTGTAAAACTGTGGCCGAGCACTGTGGTCTCGAGAAAGGTCGCAGTATTTATCTGCTGCAGCTGTTTCCTGGCAGTCCGGCTAAACTAGTGGCCAGATATGCTGGGCTACCTAAGCCGAAAAACTGTATTTAAGCGTCCCCGAGCAAGAACCTGATCCCCCCTTAACAAGCCAATAAGAAGCCATAGCCCAATGTCCGACCACAGTATTAATCCTGACCTCTATCCCGCCGCTCTCGACGCCAAGCTTGAGAACTTCAAAAGCACACTGGACGGACTCAATTTTCCACCGGTGCAGGTGTTTGAGTCAGCACCCAGTGGTTTTCGTATGCGCGCTGAATTTCGAATCTGGCATGAGGATGGCACCGCTTACTACGCCATGAACCGCGCCGGTGAAAAGCGCCCCTATATCATCAGCGAATTCCCCATTGCCGGTGAACTAATCGGTCAGCTTATGGCGCCACTGTTGGCCTCAATTAATGCCTCGGTGATACTCAGTCGCAAACTATTTAGTCTGGAGTTTCTCACTACTCTCAGTGGCGAAGCGTTGATTACCCTGATTTATCATCGACCAGTGGACGAGGAGTGGGAACTGGCAGCTAAGGCTCTGGAGACTGAACACAGCATTATGGTGATCGGCCGCAGCCGCAAACAGAAGACTGTGCTTACTCGGGACTATGTAACTGAGACCTTGAGCGTAGATGAGGTGCAGTACCAGTATCAGCAGATTGAATCCGGCTTTACCCAACCCAATGCCAGGGTCAATGAAAAAATGCTCAGCTGGGCCAGCGGCTGCTGCAAGGCCGTTGCAGAGGTTAAGAGTGGCGACCTAGTGGAACTCTACTGTGGCAATGGCAACTTTACTGCGGTATTGGCCCAGCACTTTAGATCTGTACTTGCGACGGAAATATCCAAGATATCGGTGCGTTCAGCACAGACTAATTTCGCCCTTAATGACGTAGATAATGTCACTGTGGTGCGAATGTCTAGCGAGGAATTTACTCAGGCATTGAATAAAGAGCGGCCCTTTCGACGGCTCAAGGAGATTGATTTAGACAGCTATGATTTCTCCACCATCTTTGTCGATCCACCGCGAGCGGGTCTCGATGAAGGCACGCTGAAACTGGCACAACGCTTTGACAATATTCTGTATATTTCCTGTAATCCAGAGACCCTGCGTGCCAATCTCGACAGCTTGACTGAAACCCATGAGATTGTACGAACCGCGATATTTGATCAGTTTCCCTGGACCCACCACCTTGAAAGCGGTGTGTTATTGAGGCGACGCACTGTATGACCTGTGATGGTTTGATCCGTGCTGGTGTGATATTTGCGAAATTG
>CAJQJT010000251.1 GCA_905478725.1 uncultured Pseudomonadales bacterium | reverse complement strand
CACTAGGCTGCCCGCCGCCAGATTGCGTATAGCCTAGTGCGGCTCTCAGACCTAACCCCAGTCAATATTATTCGCAAAGGCGACAATGTTCAGCTGGTGCTGCGAGCTGGCGCTCTTGAAATCACTGTCACCATGCTAGCACTGGAAGATGCGCGCATGGATCAGCGAGTACTTTTGCTCAATCCGGAATCTGGTGATGAAATTCAGGCCGTTGCCGCAGGCATAGGCCGAGCGCGAAGTTTAGGCAGTGCAGCCAAATAGATAATTTGGAGTTGAACACTGTATTAAGTGCGCTTTAAGGCTTAAACTTTAGGGCTCGGTTAGTTTTTAAGCCTTAATAGCTAGATGTTTATATCTAGAGATTAATCTTTTTGACTAAATTGAGTTTTATTTCAAAATACCCCTACAGAAAATAGTTTTGCTGCCGATATAACTAGTTAAGAAGTGGAACGTTGGGTAACCAAGCTCAGAAGGAACATCAAATGACAGACGGTATTTCAAACCTTAGTCGCAGCGCTGTTGATCTGAACAACACTGCAGACAGGTTAAAAAGCAGCAACAAAGCCCTAGATAATGCTACAGCCGAACAGCCTAGTGGAGCTAAATCTGCCCCCGCAAATGACGAAGTGATTCTCAGTAAAGCCGCCGAGGCAGCAATGGCGTCCGGAGAATTTGACGCGGCTAAGGTTGAGCAAATAAAGCAGGCCCTGGCAGAGGGAAATTATCCTCTGGACGAGCGACGCATAGCTGAAAGCTTCGTTGCCATCGAAAGTATGTTAGGCGGCAATTAAGCTTTATACCAAGCTTGCCGCCAATTATGGAGCCGTTACTGTTTTCGGCCCTAGGCCTCTGAAGCTGCATCAAGCAGCTTCGTGTCTCGCTACCTCTTCCCGTTATTTCGGTGTCTTGCTATTTCATTGTCTTGTTAGTTTGTCTTATTAGCCTGGCTTTGTACCAAGGTCCTTTCGTATTAACCTGCTTGGCAGTATGCTTGTCCCATGAACAAATCTGACACCGACCACCTGACCCAAGCCGTGCACAAAGCGCAGGCCTTAAAACGTGTTCTCGACAGCGAGTTTGAGGCTCTTAAACAGCAGGATCTAAGTTCATTTGAAACTCTGCAGGCACAGAAACTGGAAATCCTCCATTTTTTGGCCAGCGACGAGTTATTGCAAAAAGTCAAAAGTCACACCGACGATCAAGACCAAGCGGCCTCATCAGTGGCGGTCTGGGATCAGGTCGTGGTGTTGATGAACGAGTGCCGAGACCTGCACCGCCGCAATGAAATATTAATCACCCACAAACTCGAGACCGTTCGTGGTGCGCTACAAGCCATTCAATCCCCAGATCCGCTAAATAGCGTTGAGATCTATGATCGCTTGGGTAAGATGCGCCCCAGTAGAGGCAAGGGCTCAATGGGCGACGCCTAAGAGAATTTCCGCTGGCTAGCACAAAGTTGCCTGACTATCACCTTGATAAACAGCCTTGATAAACAGCCCCGCTAAATAACCTAATGAAATAACCACCCTAAACACTCTGTTTAAATAACCACGCTCAGTCCACACTGCTGTCGAGACCCTTCTCATCGCCGGGCTCCATGCCTTTTAACCAGTAGACCCAAGACAGAATAACCGACACCGCAACATAGAGGCTCTCGGGTATCTCTTCATTGACTTCAAGCTGCCCCAACAGCGCTACCAGCTGTGGGTCTTCGGCAATATGAATGCCCTGCTTTTTCGCCTCTTCAATAATCAGCTCAGCAGTTTCACCCTGACCTTTAGCCGTCATTACTGGCGCTACACGCTTGCCGTATTCCAGCGCCACTGCCCGGCGTGGTGGCTTATAGCTCATGTACTCACATCCACGACTTGCCCACTGCCACCCAGGCCTTCACTGAGAGAGGGCCGCGGCGCATTGAGCACATCGAGTTTTTCCAGATTCAAACCAAAGCGCTGCAATTCATACTCCAGCTCACTGGTCGCTTCTCGTGCACGCTCTGCTACATCAATTCGCGGGGCCCACATAACCATTTCAATATTGGCCGCCGACTTGAGGGTGGTTTTCAACCACAGCTCGCCGAGGCCAGGGGATTCAGTGTGCAGATTAATCACCCAGTCTCGACCTGCACCTGAAAGATTTAGAGCTTCGCGATAGAGCTCTATTTCAACCGCATTGGCATCCATAAAAGGCAGTACAAAGCTGTAGCTCAATTCTTTCGATTGCTGAGCCTGAAGGCTTTCAAGCTGTCGACTCTCAACCTCATCAATGGCTCCCTCCAAGTCGGACCTAAAAGGACTTTGCAGCGGCATGCTACGCAACAAACTGCGCAGCAATTGTTTGATATCCAGTCCCTGAGTGACGGCACCCACAGCAATTCGCTGCTCACCAAAGAGTCCGGAATTAGCCAATCCGCGCTTGACCATCTGCGGCGATAACTTTGCCATAGAGAGCAATAGGTTGGCACCCAACTGTTCACTACCGCTAATCTGGGCCCTGAGAGTATCGAAACCGCCGAGCTTAAGCATACCGGCGAGAATTGAAGGCTGCGCGGGACGATGCATAAGACTGAGTAATCGTGCTGATGGCGGTGGCGATGAGTTATTGCTAGCACTGGTCATGGGGCGACCAATCAGCACTAGGGAGCGACCAAAAATACTAGTCTCAACTCGGAAGTCGAGTTTATCACCAGGTTTAAAGCGACTACTGCCAGGCCACTCAAGCTCTTTGTTGTTGAGAATCAACTTGAGCAGAGCACCTCGGGCAGCGATCACTGCCTGAATAATCTGGCCGTCTTTGAGACCTAGAGCTTTTGCCGCAGGATCACTCAGCGGAATCGACGCCGAACCCTCCAAAAAAATCGGCGTTAGACGGGGACTCAAATTGATCTGCTCTGGACCTAGCACTGGGTTAACCTGTTATTAATGGCTATCTGTCTCTGCGCCGAAGCGCTTAGGGGAACTTCACCCAACCCAATTTTGCATCGCGAGGAGACGTCTTGCTATCAGCCTGCTGGATAAAAACAACATTGTGAATGTCTTTTGCGCCGGGCAATCTCAGTCGCTTGCCCGCATACATCCAGTTGGGGTTCTTGCGCTTAAAGGCATGGGGATTAGCATTCACTAAAGCCTGGCGCATAATCGCTTTTTTTACCGGCATTTTCGGTATCACGCGCAGCAAAATCATATCTACTGTGTCACCAGGGCGGGTTGTGTAATAGCCATCTTTAGACTGGGGATGCGGCGTCTGTTTCGCCATCTGCGGCTCTAGGCGCTGTACATCTTTCATTAGGCGAGCAAGGGCGCGTTCAGCGTTATCTGGCGCAGCATAAATACTATTACTAAGCAGCAAGAGAACAACCGTGACTGCCGACAAAACCTTGGCTTTTGCGCACAACTGAATTGTCTGTGAAAAACTGTGCATTGCACCTTCCTCATTAATTAACTTAAAAATAGGTTGCCACATAGTGGTTAAAGTTGCCTGCCCTTGAGCCCTGAACAGCTGGGCCAGCAGTTACCACCAGAGTCGAACCATGCAAGCCTACGGTCTGTACCTGAGCAATCACTAGCTTACTAATATCGTCGATAGCCTCGCCTTGACCACTGATCTGCGGCGTTGGGCTGAGTAAAAACTGATCCCCCACCTTAACACCGGCTATGCTGCCGGCGTTTATTTTAACCTTCGTGCGGGCATCTAGCTCACTCCTCAAAGCCGGACCACTACTAACATGGTAGTAGTGGCGACTGCATTCAAGCGCCGCGCCCATCTGCCCGACAAAGCGCTGTGAAATACTCCTCAGCTGGTCGATAAATTTTATGGGCAACTGGGACTTGTCGTAGCCACGGGGCAGACTTGGATAATCAATCTGCACTGTCTCAGTGGCAACGACATTACCGCGAACGGGATCTATGAGTCGCAACTCCACAACCAAAAGTTGATTGGACCAGGGCGCCCTGCTGGCTAGCCCTGGAATATGTGCCTGGCTCCAATAAAGTGCGTTATTACGCTGTACATCGACATAGCGTTCAGCGCGATAGATACCTTCTCTATATTCGAGCCGGCCTGGTCGCAACGCAATTTGAATTTCAAAGGGCCGCTGCCTAGCGCCAGTTGCCGCCATTTTTTCGTGGTAGCTACTGACAAAATGTACCTTTTTTGTCACCGACCAAGCTGATGTGCGCGACAGGGCTGCAGCCACCATTTGACGAGACAGCTCGCCGAGTTCGCTCAAATAGTGGTCGCCAAAGCGTGGGTCATTAATACCTTGAACAACACTGATCAATGCCTCTCTACGCAAACCTGGGCGCACGACCGGACAGTCACTTGGGACTACTGTCGCTTCGACATCTGCGACGGCAAGACCCGCCTCTTCCAGATAGGACAATACACGTATGCCGCGCACCTGAGAGCTACTGGTTACAACAGAGGCCTCATGCAAAACACCGCGCTGGTCGAGGTAGGCGCTGCTGGCGAGGTTTACTTCGGAATCAATACTGAGATCTATCAAGGCTTGCTTAAGGCCTTCAAGTCTCTCATCGGCACTCAATGTCAGAGCTCCCTGGGCCATGCACATCAGCAGTGCAGACATTAGCAGTCTGGGCCAGCGCGGCAAAATTGAGCAGTCCGATTTCATTATCAGTGATCCAGGAAAATCAGGCGCCGGAGCGGCTGGTCATCTGATCCAGATATAAAACTCTCAGATCATTAACAATGCCACGATCAAGAGACATGGTAACTTCGTAGGTATCTTCGCCCACTGGTGTAATGCTCACCAGGTAAGCGCCGTAGATCACACCCTGAACGCGGGCGCGAAAGGTATCACTCTCAACCACTAATTGGCCCACTGTAGTATTAGCATCCAGATACTGGCCATAGACCTGCTCCATCAGCGAGCGATAAGCATCGAGCTTTGAAGCTCTAATGG
>CAJQJT010000250.1 GCA_905478725.1 uncultured Pseudomonadales bacterium | reverse complement strand
AGTCAGCATTGATTTCGATGGCACTGCCCTGGCAGGTTATGACTTTACTGTGGGCTCAGCCAATTCACAGCAGGATGGCATAGTGACGCCTGGTAATTATTCTGCCGACTGGGATGGTATCTGGTACTCCCAGACCTCCTCAGAGGCGGATTATTGGTACAGCGAAATTCATATTCCCTGGACAGTTGCGCCCATGACTAATTCACCAGATGGCCGCAAAAATATAGGTCTTTGGTTTTCGCGGGTGGTATTTGATGAGTCTCTGCGCTTTGCTTTCCCCAATGCCTATTTCACCCGCACAAGGTTTATGGAGGACTGGGAGCCACTGGAGGTAACTCAGGTAAACACTTCTACCATGGATTGGTTTCCCTATATTAGTTACAGCAGTGATCTCTATGATGGCGAAGCCTCAGAGTCAGGCGGTAGCAATGACTTTGATGGCGGTCTAGACTTTGTCTGGCGCCCCAACAGTAACACCCAGCTCACCGGTGCTATTAACCCGGATTTTGGGCAGGTGGAGAGTGATGACCTGGTGGTTAATTTCTCTGCTGTAGAAACCTTTGTTACCGAGAAGCGACCGTTCTTTACAGAAAACCAATCGCTGTTTAGCGCTAATATCCCCAACGGCGATCAGGCCCTGTATACCCGGCGTATTGGCGCGGGGCCTGCAAGTTATACGAGCAGTCTTGTAGACATAGAGTTGGCCGCCAAACTGACCTATTTTGGCGAGACTACAGATTTGGGCCTATTTGCGGTGAGCGAAGATAGTGCAGATAGCAGTCTGGGTGGAGACTTCTTGTCGACCAGGCTACAGCATAAGGTCGCTGGTCTGACTCTGGGTCATCGGCTGACTTATGTCGAGCGATCTGAACTGAATAGAGAGGCCAGAGTTCAGGTGGCCGATATGATCTGGCAAAAAAGTGACACTACAGAAATTCGCGGGCAGATTCTCCACTCGGATATCAGTCAGCAGGGTAACAGCATTAATGACCAGGCCAGCATTAGTAATCAGGACTTTGCCGGCTGGGTCAATTGGTCCTATGCACCCAATGATGAGTGGTATCACATTCTATATCTGTCCCATTATGGCGACAGCTTTGATATGAACGATATGGGCTATATGCAGCGCAATGACTTTAGAGAGTTTTTTGGCAGCACCCGCTATGACCGGTTGCGGTTTTCTGACAGCTCGCGATTTCTCTCCAGCTCCACTGTACTGGAATATGGCTCCACAGAAACTACCGGCGGCGACCGCCTCTTTCTATGGGCAGAGCTGGATCACAGCTGGACTTACAGGTCGACCCGCAAGCTGGCCCTTGAGGGAGGTGCTGCGGCTCCTGGTTGGGATGATCAGATTACCAGAGGCAATGGGATGCTGGCCGGCTCGGCGCGCTATTGGTTGGAGACTAGATATGCCAGCCCCAGAGGGAACAATTTTACCTACAGTGTCAGGGTTAATCTGGAATACAGCGACACCGAAAAACTGGCTCTGGATATGAACTTTAAGCCCCAATTCTACCTCAGTGAAACCGTTACTCTGGGTGGTAAATTTAGCTATAAAAAACTTCAGCAATGGCTGATTTGGGACTTTGCTACAGAGCAGCTGGCAGCCTATAACGCCGATCATTTCAATGTGGATATTCGGGTTGACTGGTACCCCTCGAGCCGCCAGGAAGTGCGCCTAAAATTCCAGTGGGTAGGCATAGAATCGGCCCAGATAAACAGCTATCAGCTGACCAATGCAGGGCGTCTGCTGTCTTCAGATATCCAGGCCACGGATTTTAGCTTAAGCGATACTGCCTTGCAGCTGCGCTACAGGTATCAGCTGGCGCCTCTGTCCGATATTTTTTTGGTCTATAGCCGCGGAGGCTATTTCGATACTGACGAGGCTGATAGGGGGCCGGGAAATTTGCTGCAGCAGGGATGGGATGGATTGCAGGTTGAATCTATTATAGCCAAGCTACGCTATAGATTTTAGTGGTATTTGAAGCCTTGGTGAGAATCAGAGTGCTGGGCATCAAGAATTGAGAAATTTCTTTCCTAAAGTTCTTGGGTAAGATTGGGGTATCAGTTTTTAATGACTGAAAAATGATTAAATAGGTACTTATTTAGCTGTGCTTCTTGCATCATTTAATATGATTGATATCATCAAGATTTACCAAACAGCAATGAACCATCGTGACTTTTACAAATCAAACTCTGTGTTCTTATAGCTCATCGAATTAACCCAAAAAAACCTAGTTTTAGCTTGAATAAAAAGCCTTTATTTGTAATAGTCCCGAAAAAATTGAAATAGGATTTTGTAACAATGAAGTATCTGTCACTTTTAGCATTTATGGCTGTGTTTATAGCCTCAACCCCGTCCGCGTCTGAGCTAGATGATCTTCAGGTTGCTGCCGAAAATGGCAATCCAGCGGCCCAATACTTTTTGGGGGTCATGCACGCGCAAGGGATTGATGTTGAAAAAAATACAGCTACGGCTGTTGAATGGTACTTAAAAGCAGCTGAGCAGGGTTTTGTGGAGGCTCAATATAATTTGGCATATATGTTTATGACAGGGGATGGCGTTGCTAAGGATGTGAATAAAGCCGCTGACTGGTATCTAAAGTCAGCCGAGGCTGGTCTGCCTGACGGGCAATTTAATCTCTCTCTTATGTATAAGCAAGGAGAAGGGGTAGAACAGGATGTTGAGTTGGCGATCAAATGGGCGAAATTGGCGGCAGAACAGGGTCATCTGGATTCCCAGCGCAATCTTGGAGCCTGGTTTGGAAAGGGTGAGGGTATAGAGGTCGATGATCAAGAGGCTTTTAAATGGTATTTGATGGCTGCTAAGCAGGGATATGAGTCGGCCACTATTATAGTGGGAGGTCGGTACCTTTATGCTGGAGGGGTGGCCAAGGATTTGATAAAAGCCCATGCTTGGTTATCCATGTCAGACAGTGACATGGCAAAAGGCTATCTCAATCAGGCAGAAAAAGAGATGTCCGAACCGCAAATTGAAAAAGCGGAAGTCTATGCGGCGGCTTGTCTTGAATCTGACTATAAAGATTGTGATTAAATTTAAGTGTATGACTCCCGTAAGAGCGGGCAGCTTAATAATCAGGATGGTCGCTATTGGCATTTTCCAAGTAGTAGCATTATTTTAGTGGGATAACAAAAAGAGCAAACCATGAAACCAGTCTGTTTAGTGATCGGCGCCGGCGCAGGTATTGGCGGTAACGTGGGTATGGGTTTTGCGGCCGAGGGTTACCATGCAGTGCTCTGCCGTCGCAGCGATCAAAACGGGCTTAACAAACTGGTGGCCGACATTCAGGCACAGGGTGGAGATGCCTCGGGCTTTCTACTCAATGCGATACAGCCAGATACCATTGAGCAAATGGTTGAGAATATAGAAAAGGATATAGGCCCTATTCAAGTGGTGGTTTACAACCTAGGTGCCCAGATCGGCGATTGCTCACTGGCAGAGACTTCATACAAAGCTTTTGAGATGGGATGGCGCATTGCCACCCAGGGTTTATTTCGCGTTGCCTCCTCGGTCTGCCCGCTGATGGAAAAACGAGGTCATGGCACAATTATCGTAACCTCTGCCACGGCTGCGGTG
>CAJQJT010000249.1 GCA_905478725.1 uncultured Pseudomonadales bacterium | reverse complement strand
TAATCATTCTCACCGGCTTCAAACCACCGATAAACAACCCCCGCCAAAATAGCCCCTACTATAGGTGCAAGCCAAAACAGCCAAAGTTGGTCTACAGCCCAGCCGCCTTGGAAAAGCGCAACACCGGTGCTTCTTGCTGGATTAACTGAGGTGTTAGTTACGGGGATACTGATAAGGTGAATAAGGGTGAGTGCCAAACCGATAGCGATAGGCGCAAAACCTTGGGGTGCACGTTTATCTGTTGCACCCAAAATAATGATTAGAAACATAAAGGTCATGACTATCTCAGTGACCAGAGCTGCAATCAAACTATAACCTCCGGGTGAATGTTCAGCATAACCATTGGATGCGAATCCAGCTGTAACATCAAAGCCTGCCTGTCCTGTTGCAATAATATATAACACCGCTGCCCCGGCTATACCGCCTGCAATCTGTGCCCCTATATAGGGGCCGACTTCAGATAGTGAAAATCGACCACCGGACCAAAGACCGATTGACACTGCGGGGTTGAGATGACAGCCAGAGATATGTCCAATCGCGAAGGCCATGGTTAACACTGTCAGTCCAAAGGCCAGAGAAACACCTAGCAAACCAATGCCTACATCAGGAAAAGCTGCAGCCAGAACTGCGCTGCCACAGCCACCTAGTACTAGCCAAAATGTGCCAATAAACTCAGCCCCTAGTTTTTTTGATAATGTCATTCTTATCTCCTAGTAAAAGTCGTTATTTCTGTTTGATTTAAGAGCCTGGCAGCCCGTTAAAAGGGCCTTTTCTCCTATTGCGATCAGTCTGATAATCTACTGTTATCCATAAACATAGTCTTAATAGAATGCTGATGAGAATTATTTTCAGAGTGGGAAATCAACGGGGGATCAATGACGACAGCAGTAGTTTACGCAAGGGCCCTCTTTAATTCGAGTCGGCCCCTGATCATTAGGGCTTCTTAAGCATTCAGCTTAGCCTACTTGCGATATTAACCAATGGCTTCTGAAATCTATCTTTTTATTTATTGTGGTACTGACTTATTGATCCAAAAATCGCTCAAGCCGCTTACGCAGCCGCTGATTTTCGTCGCGCAGCTGATCAAGCTCTTCGATCAAACTGATGGCCAGCGCAATGCCCGACCAGTCGATTTCCAGATCTCGGTGCAGGCGGCAGGCTCGCTTTGTCACGCTGATCATTTGGGTATTGAAGACCCAGGTTTCGGGGCCAGAGCCTTCGGGTTCGACTATGCCCTGATTGACGATTTCAATAATCGTCTGGGAAGGGTTCTGGGTGGCAAAACATATCTCTTCGAGGCTTAAGTATTGGGCGTTCAGGTCCATATTTATTTTCTCCATTCCGTTCTTGGATCAAAGACCGCGGCATCGGCCAGTTGCTGCCAGTGCTGCTTGCTCTCCTCGGACACTGATTCCGGCATCACCACTTTTAGTACCGCGTAGAGGTCGCCATGACCCTGCTTGCGCACCAGACCTTTGCCTTTAATTCTTAGGCGTTGACCAGTCTGACTGTTGGCGGGAATAGTCAATTTGATCTTGCCTGATAGGGTCGGGGCTTCAAGGCTGGTGCCTAGGGCGGCTTCCCAGGGTGCGAGGGGTACGGTAAGAATCAGGTTGTGGGCTTCGACGTCGAACAGTGGGTGCGGTACCAGGCGAATACGCAGATAGAGATCCCCAGAGGGCGCATCACCTAGTCCCTGGCCGCCCTGCCCTTTGAGGCGAATGCGCTCACCCTCGGCGACGCCAGCGGGGATTTTTACATTGAGGGTTTTGTTCACATGACTAACCCGTCCCTGAGCATCGCGATGGGGCAGGCTATAGGAGATCGGTTTCGAGGTGGCGGTTAGGGTGTCTTCGAGAAAGATCGGCATATCGGTTTCAATATCCTGGCCTTTGGCGCCAAAACCCTTATTGGAAAAGCCCTTATTGGAAAAGCCTTGATCAGAAAAGCCCTGCCGTGAAAAACCCTGAGCGCCAGCTTCCTGTCCCGACTGATGAGCCCCACCAAAAATAGACGAGAAGAAATCGGAAAAATCCCCCTGATTTTGAGTTTGCTGCGAATACTGCTGCCCCCCTGAAGCGCCCTGAGGCTGCGCGCCATACTCACGTAGCTCATCATATTGAGCGCGTTTTTGTGGGTCTTTTAACACTTCATAGGCTTCGGAGACCTGTTTGAATTTTTCTTCTGCCTCGTGGTGTTCACTGACATCCGGATGATATTTTCTAGCCAGTTTGCGGTAGGCGGTTTTGATGGTTTTGCTATCGGCGTCAGGAGCCACCGAGAGTATTTTGTAGTAGTCCTGAAAATCCATAGTCAGTCCTTGATGATTCAAGTAAATGCTACCAATAGCACGATTAGCGGGCCTGTTGCTGTTAGCTTAGTTGAAAATTCAGTCTTGAGAAGACTGAGACAAAGAATCTAATTGAGCAAAGTTAATCTATTATCTTTTCACTAACCTGCCATATACTTAACCTCCATACACTCAGGATTAGCGAATGATTAATGTCTGCCTATACGATGGTGTGACCCATAAGCGCGGTGGTGCAGAGCTCATACAGCTGCCACTGGCGGATAACTGCATGTTGTGGATTGATATTGAGCAGGAGTCGGCGGCTTCTGAGCAACTTATCTTCGATCAGTTTGAATGCCATCCACTGACTATTTTGGATGCGCGGCGTAAACGTCACCCGCCAAAGATCGAACACTTTGCTGAACAGTCATTTATGTTGTTACGCGAGCTGGTTGCTGACCATGAGGGTCTTGCATTCGATACGCTTCAGATTGCTAGCTTTGTTGGCAGCAATTTTTTAATTACTCGTCACGATAAGCCTTCGCCGGCAATTAGCGGCTGGCTGGGAAATCCTAAACTACCAGCGCTACTGGCGCGGGGGCCGATGGTACTATTTGCCTCAATCACTAATTCCATTGGTTTAGCCTATCTCGATCTGCTGTTGGATTTTGAGCCAGCCCTCTCTGAGTATGAAGATACGCTGCTGTCGACGCAGGGCGATAGCGTGCTACGCGACCTGATTAGCTGCAAAACTTGGCTGCGTAAACTAAAGCGCCTGCACAGCTACCATGATCGAGTATATCTAGAGTTGATAACACATCTTAAGCAGGAGCATAGCGACGAGGCTGATGCCATTCACTCGGTAACCGATGTCTATGAAAAGTTTGAGCGACTCAGCTCACTGTCGGCGCTGTATTACGATTTGGCTGGAGACTTAATCGATGGACATATTTCTCTGACCTCTCACAAGCTCAATGAGACTATGCGTATCCTCACAGTGGTAACCACGATCTTTGTGCCGTTGGGATTTTTGGCTGGCCTCTACGGCATGAATTTTGAGAATATACCGGAACTGCACCATCCCAATGGCTACTTTATTCTGGTTGGTTTTATGCTGTTTATTGCAGCTGCATTGGTGATGATTTTTAAAAGGAATAAATGGCTGTGATAGAACAATTACAAAACTGGTTGTCACTACCAATTCTGGTGCTGGGCGACTATACATTGCGCATTGCAGGTATTGCCTCAGCGCTGGGCATTTTAATTATCAGTGCGATTGTGCAACGCGGACTATCTAAGGCCTCATCGGCAGCCGCTAAGCGCAGTGGTGCCCACGACCAGAATATCTATATCATTCAGCGGGTGCTGAAATATATTGTCTATGGTGTCGGTTTAATCCTCGCCCTATCCGCGCTTGGGGTCAGCTTTAATAACCTGATGCTGGTAGCCGGTGCACTGGGTGTAGGCATAGGTTTTGGTTTGCAGTCGATTGTTAATAACTTTGTCTGCGGCATTATTATTCTGTTTGAGAAGTCTCTGCGGATTGGCGATTTTGTCGAGCTGGCGGATGGTCTGCTGGGGGAAGTGCGGGAAATTAATATTCGCAGTACCTTGCTGCGCACCCTGGATAACGCCGACATCATCGTGCCCAATGCAGATTTTATTAGCAGCCAGGTGAATAACTGGACCTTGAACGATGACATCCGTCGCTTTTCTATTAGCTTTAGCGTGGCCTATGGCAGTGACCTGGAACAGGTGCGGGAGGCGGGTTTGAAAGCCGCCGAAGACGTGCCTATTACCCTGAAGCGGAAGAACATTATGCCCGATGTGCTGGTCACGGAACTGGGTTCTTCAGGGGTTGAATGCATTCTGACCATTTGGGCCCAGGGCGAATGGGTCAAGCGCCCTGGCTGGGTAAAGTCGCAGTATTTAACCGCGATTTACAACAATCTGAGAGCAGCGAAAATTGAGATCCCCTTCCCTCAGATGGATGTGCATATGCGCAGCTGATTATTAGCGCTCCAAACTTTAGTCTCAGCCATCAACAAACACTGGCGCGGCGACATATTCCCAGAGAATAACCGTGGCGCCTAAGACTACCACCGCATACACCAGGGCCACGGCAAACAGTGCGCTGGCATAGAGCATGCCGAGATCTTCTGGGACCTTCATCAGTTTTGGCACCCCCAAATAGAGCAGACGAATGGTGTAGCAACAGGCGGCGGTGGCGATAAAAATATCAAACCACCAGACGGGATAAAAGGCTAATAATCCGGCAAGAAAAATCGGCGTGTTGGCCATGCCGATAAGCACCATACCTTTAATCGGGAATGACTGAGCATTGTAGGTTTTCGACATCCAGTGGGTCATCAATCCAATCACTATCACCGAGGCCACCAGCGCCAAATAAAATAGCACCATTAAGGGTATGGCGCTGGCCGCGGAAATTTTCGTCAGCTCGCCGCCGCTGTGCCAGCCAACCTGGGTTGTGCCGTAGTAAAAACCGAGAGGGGGAATCGCGGCCATCAGCAGTATTAATAAGAGCCGCGATTTGATCTTCGAATCTGATTCCTGCGCCAGAGCGGACCATGTGGCTTCGGGTCTGAAGAGCATTCCAATGAGTTCTTTCACTTTTTTGTACCTCTTAATGTCTATGTTTTAGTATTTATGTCGCTATAGAAAAACCTGTAAACAAACACTCTGAGCATTTAATCAATTCCCACTTCTCAGTAACAATGATCAATATCAAAGCTGCTCTTTACCCTTAACCCTTTAATGCCGCATCAGTGGTGCCCATGTCCTGTCGATTGCTGCATCTGCCAGATCATCAACAGCCCCATAAAGATTAAGCAGAGGCCCATGACTTTACGCAGGGCTGGGGACTGTAACCAGCGCGCCAACTGACTAGAAAACCAACCGGCGGCTAACATTGCTGGCAGGGTGCCGAGACCAAAAGCCAACATTGCCAGTGCCCCCATAGCGGGAGAGTTACTCAGCAATGCCTGACTCAGGGCGCTATAGACCAAACCGCAGGGCAGCCAGCCCCAGAGCATACCGGCGGCCACCGACTGCGCCGCGTTGCTCGGTTTACCGAGGCGCTGGACCAGCGGTTGAATCTGCCGCCAGACAATTTGCCCGAGCTGCTCTAGGCGCGTTAGCACTCGCCACCAACCAGCTATATAGAGGCCCATCAATACAATCATGACCCCAGCCAAGGTTCGCAGCAGTGGAATCAATGTTTGATAGCGCTCCCCCGCCAGACCCACCACTAGGCCAGCCGCAATGGCCCCCGCTAGGCTGTAACTGAGCAATCGGCCAATGTTGTAGCCGAGCAGTAATACCAGACTGGGTTTGTTGCTACCCAGTGCTGCAACTATGCCACCGCACATGCCGATACAGTGGCCGGAGCCGATCAGACCAACGATAAACAGCGTGCTGAGCAGTGCATAATCGAGAGTCATTGGGGTTTGTCCTGATGATCTGTTTGCTCAGGTTCTATACCCTCTAAATTCTCTAGTCCCTCTATTTCATCTAGCTCCTCTTTTTTTTCTAGTTCATCCACAGAAGACTCCCGATCAAATAAGATGCGCTCGCCTTCACTGTCGAGATCATCGTATTGACCGGAATTCACCGCCCAAAAAAACAGTCTTATGGCGATAGCAATAAATATCACGGAGATGGGAATTAGCAAATACAGGCTTTCCATTAAGTGCTTTCCATTAAGTGCTTTCCATTAGCAGCCATCCATCATAAGAGTTTAGCTCCTCTGGCCAGCCGCAGCGCATTGAGCATCACCAACAGCGAGCTGGCAGACATACCAATTGCCGCAGCCCAGGGCGGCACATAACCCGCCGCGGCCAAAGGCAGTGCCACTAGGTTATAGGCGATGGCCCAGATTATATTTTGCTTAATAATGCGCCGAGTTTGAGTTGCCGTAGCTATAGCCTCTGGCAGCGCCCTGAGGTCGCCACTGAGCAGTGTTACATCCGCATGGATCTGCGATAGGTCGCTGGCCTGACCTAGGGCTACAGAGACATCTGCGGCCTGCAGAACCGGTACATCATTAATCCCGTCGCCGACCATGAGTACTTTTGTGCCGCGCTGTTGCAGATCTCGGACGGCGGTGAGTTTTTGCTGGGGCTGCAACGACAGCTGGCAGTCATTCAGTTCTAAGGGTTTAAGAATCTGCGCCGCACCTGGGGATGGATCACCAGATAGCAGCGACACTTTAAGGCCGCGCTGGCGTAACTGATTGACCGCTTCAATCGCCGTTGGGCGCAGCTGGTCGGAAAAAGAGAGGGTCGCGAGCCATTCACCATTGCGGGCTAAGGCTACGTCTATAGACTGGCTCTTAGCCTGATTCTTAGCCTGATTCTTACTCTTAGCCTGAGCCTCACCTGAACAGATCCCAGACATATCGGGCATATCACACAGCCCAGCTATGTCCCGTACCCAATCAGGTCTGCCGAAATAAAATATCTCAGTGCCTATCTTGCCGCTAACACCAGAGCCAATAATAAAGTCCTGCTCTGTAATCGCCGATGCTAGGTCTAGGCCTGGATGATTCAACAGAGCAATGGCAATAGGATGCTGACTGCCACGCTCCAGTGAGCCTGCCCAGGCAACCATTTGCTGTTCCGAGATTTCAGTAGCTGTGAGACTGGCATCCACAGATACCAGCTTTAACTTTCCCTCGGTTAGTGTGCCAGTCTTATCAAATACCACCTGATCAACGCTCGCCAACGTTTCCAGCACATGCATGCGATTAATTAAAAATCCTCTAGCACGTAAGATATTGCTCGCCACAGTGAGTGCCGTGGGGGTAGCCAATGACAGAGCGCAGGGACAGGTAACCACCAGTACCGAGAGGGTAATCCACAGTGCTCGCTGAGGCTCATGGAGCCACCAATAGGTCGCCACTGCCCCGGCGATTAATAGCAGCAGGGCAATAAAATAACCGGCTAATCGGTCGGCGACCATTGCCCACTGAGGTTTACCCAGGGCTGCTCTTTCGGCGAGCTTAACAATGGAGGCAAGACAGCTAGCCTCACCGATGGCGCTGACTTTGATCAGCAGTGGGTTGGCACCATTGACAGTTCCCCCATAGACAGACTGCCCAGCCTGTTTGCTCTGGGGCTGGGGTTCCCCGGTGAGAAGCGCCTCGCTAATCTGACTTGTACCCTCTTCAATCAGTCCATCGCAGGGAATAATTTGCCCGGCATCGACGCGAATAAAATCCCCCACCGAGAGGCTTTTAATCGGCACCTGTTTGTCAGCCTTAGCCACCTGGACTCTGTCTGCGGGAAAAACCTGGGTCACCACTGGCGGTAGCTCTGTGCCACGATTTAACAGCAGTAAATTTTTATCGCGAATACGCTGCTCGGCAAACCGACCGAGCAATAAAAAGAAGCTAAACATGGTGATCGAATCGAAATAAACCTCGCCGCCACCGCGCAAGGTTGCCCAGAGACTGGCGCTGTAGGCCAGAGTTATGGCAAGGGCTACGGGTACATCCATCACCAGATGACCCATTTTCAAAC
>CAJQJT010000248.1 GCA_905478725.1 uncultured Pseudomonadales bacterium | reverse complement strand
ACCGCATCAGAAAACTTCGCAGCCAGCGCGCATGGTCACAAGATCATCTCGCATCAGTATCAGGCCTTAGCCTGCGAACAATCCAGAGAATCGAGAACGACGGCAGTTGCTCCTTAGAATCTAAGAAAGCCTTAGCCGCAGTCTTCAATATCAAACCCAGTGACTTGGATATTCAGGTTGATGCAATAGAAAATTTGGCGGCTAGCAAGCGAGGGCGTATGTTTGGTTTTGCTGGTGTTACTGCAGGGCTTGTCTGCGCCTATATCGGAATAACACTGTCTCTAATATCGGGACAGATTAGTTCCGCTGACGCAGGATTTTATTACGGGGCAGTGGGTGCTTTTTGTGGTGTCTGCTGTGGCCTTATCGGTTTGCTTTCAAATAAGAGCAAAGCCATCATCACCTAGATCTACTCCTGGGTTTCAGCTACGCTTGCAACCCTTTTTCCCAACAGCTGAAACCCCTTCAAAACATTCAATGCTTCATAAAGCTGATTATCGTCGGTGATATTTTCATCGCGATCTTTGGCTTTGGTCTTTTTGCTATCAGCCTGCTCCAGATGCCCATCAAGATCGGCTTCCCGTACTTGTTTGCGCTTCTTGTAGAATCGTATCTCGGCGGGCTCAACAATAATATCGGGCACAATCCCCTCGGCCTGAATAGATCGGCCATTGGGCGTGAAGTAGCGCGCAGTGGTCAGTTTGACGGCTCGGCCATCGCCCAACGGAATGACGGTTTGCACTGAACCTTTGCCAAAGCTCTGGGTGCCAATAATGGCTGCGCGCTGATGATCTTGCAGTGCTCCAGCGACAATCTCTGAGGCGGAGGCGCTGCCGCCATTGATCAGTACCACTATGGGCGTGCCTTCCAGCAGGTCGCCGCTTTCGGCGTCGAAGCTGATGTTGGCGCTGGGGAGGCGGCCTTCGGTGTAAACCACTGTGCCGCCGTCGAGGACGGCGTCGGCGATTTCAACTGAGGCTGGCACTAGTCCGCCGGGGTTGTTGCGCAGGTCGATGATGAGGCCTTTTAGGGCGGGTTCTTTTTCCTTTAGTGAGAGCAGCTCTTTTTTGAAATCTTTACCCGAGCTGACTTGGAATTGTGAGACGCGGACATATCCGTAGCCGGGTTCAATAATGCGGCTGCGCACTGAGCTGACTTGGATGGTGCCGCGGACGACTGTGATATCCAGAGGACCGTCTTCACCTTCGCGGAATAGGGTGAGCTTGATACTGGTGCCTTTTTCGCCGCGCAGTTTGTCGATGGCTTTTTGCACTGCCATGCCGCGCACTGGAGTGCCGTCTACTTCGACGATAAAGTCTCCGGCTTCGATGCCAGCTTTGGCGGCTGGGCTGTCATCGATGGGGGCTATGACTTTGATCATGCCGCGCTCGGAGCCTACCTGCAGGCCTAGGCCGCCGTATTCACCGGTGGCGCTTTCCTGGAGTTCTTCATAGTCGGTTTGGTTTAAGTAGACGGAGTGGGGGTCGAGTTCGAGTAATAGTCCAGCGATGGCGTTTTCTAATAGTTCGGTGTCGGCGACTTCTTCTACGTAGCCGCGACGGATCTGTTCGAACACTTGGGTAAATAGGCGCAGTTCGCGAAGTGGCAGGCGCTCATCTTGGGTCGCTTGCTCGTCGGTTGTTTTGGCTTCGGTGTCTGCATTGGCCGCGGCTATTGGCAGTGCGCTAATTAGTGCTGCTGTTAGAGTGGTGATGAAATACTTTGTATACATAGATTATCTGTCCTAATGGCGGCTTGGGCTGCTGCTGTGATGTCTTTTTTAATTCTGATCTGGCAGTTGGAACCCTTTGGCGCGGCATAGTTGCAAGTGAGCTGCAAGTGAGTTGCGGCTAAGTCGCGACTTAGTTAAGAGTTCGCTGTATTTAGCGTCTGCCGAGCCATATTTTCGGGTCGGCGGGCTGGCCTTTTTTGCGTATTTCAAAATACAGGGCGGGCTGGTTTAAGCCTCCGGTGTCGCCGGCGCGGGAGATGGTTTCGTTGCTTAATACCCAGTCGCCTGTGTCTTTTAGTAGTTCTTCATTGTGGGCATAGAGGCTCATGTAGCCATCGCCGTGATTGAGAATAATTAATAGCCCAAATCCACGCATGTAGTTGGAAAAGATCACTTGTCCGTCGTGAACTGCTGCCACTGGTTCGCCGATTTGGGCGCTGATCAACCAGCCATCCCAGTTCAAGGATCCACTGCGTTTGCTGCCGAAGCTGTGGGCGACTTTACCTTTGAGGGGCCAGCTCAGCTGCCCTTTTTGCGAGGCGAAGCTCTGGCCACCTGGAGGGGTCTTTAGGGCCATTTTTTTGACTACGCGGCGAACGTTTTTTAACAGCTCTTCGAGGGCAGTGCGCTGCTTGAGCAGTTTCTCGAGCTTGGATTTGTCACTCTGTAGTGAGGCATTGAGCTGTTTCAATGTGGTTTGGCGACGTTTGTTATTAGCCAGCAGTTGCTGCCGATCTTTCTCTAGCTCTGCTTTGGCGCTGTCCAGGGAGCGCTTTTCTTCGCTGACCTGATTTCGCACTGTCGACAGCTGTTCTACGTCGCCCATATATTGGGCAATTTTCTCGTTACGCGCGTCGACTACGTAGTTGTAGTACTTGAAGAGGCGGGCAAGCTGTTGGGGGTCTTCTTGATTGAGTAGAAGCTTGATCGGTTCTTGGGCACCCATTTTATAAGCGGTGGCCAGCTGTTCGCTGACGACGGCATTTTGTTTTTTGATACCCAGTTTTAATTCAGTCTGCTGTTTGCCGAGATCGGCTAGCTTGGCGTTGCGGGACTTTATTTTGCTGTTTAGTAAGCGGATTTTCTTGCTGCTGGCGGAGGCGGCGATCTCGTTCATTTTAAGCTCGGCGGCCAATTTGCTCTTGTCTTTGTCGCGCTTGTTGAGCTGTTTTTCAAGACTTGTGATGGCATTCTTTAGCTCTGCCAGTTTGGCTTTCTCGTCTTCGGCAGCGATTGCCTGAAGGGGCAATAGCAACAGGGCACAGCTGAGGGCTGTGCTGATGATTGCCGAGGCGAGTTTCATAGAGTGCTCTTCATTAAGTGCTTATCATTAAGTGCTTTTCATTTATGGCTTACTGATTAACGAACGGCCAGTCATCTCAGCTGGCTGTGGCAGACCCATCAGTGCCAGCATGGTCGGCGCTATATCAGCAAGGGAACCACCGGAATCAAGCGTAAGTGTGCGTTCACCAACATAGACCAGGGGCACAGGCAATGTGGTGTGCTGAGTATGTGGCTGCTGGTTGGCGTCGTCGTACATTTCTTCGACATTGCCGTGGTCTGCGGTGATCAAAATTTCTCCGCCGACCTTCTCCGCTGCGGCGATAACTTGCGCCAAGCTGAGGTCGATAGCTTCAACGGCTTTGATTGAGGCTTCGAAATTGCCGGTGTGGCCCACTTGGTCGCAGTTGGCGTAGTTGCAGATAATAGTATCGAACTTGCCGGAGCCTATGGCTTCCACCAGTTTCTCGGTAACTTCTGGGGCGCTCATTTCTGGCTGGTCGTCGTAGGTGGCGATATTCGGTGAGGGCACCAGTATGCGTTCTTCGAGATCGTATAGTGACTCGCGGCCACCGCTAAAGAAGAAGGTCACGTGGGCATATTTTTCCGTCTCGGCGATTCTGAGCTGGCGCTTGCCTTGCTGTGCCAGATAGTCGCCCATGGAATTAATCAATGGGATCGGCGGGTAGGCACAGGGGGCATCTATATTGTCTTGGTATTCCGTGGTCTGAACGAAGGTCGAGAGCTGGGGTGTCGCGGCACGTTCGAAACCGTCGAAGTCTTTATTAGTCAGGGCATGGGCGATCTCACGGGCGCGATCGGGGCGGAAGTTCATAAAGATCACGGCGTCGCCGTCTTCTATGGTCACTGGTGCTTGGCCTTCTCCACAGATAGTGGTGGCATGGACAAATTCGTCGTTCTCGTTGCGGGCATAGGCATCGCTGAGGGCGGTGACTGCATCATTGGCGCTAAAGTCTGCGATGCCTGCAGTGACTAAGTTGTAGGCTTCGGCTACTCGGTCCCAGCGGTTGTCGCGGTCGAGGGCGAAGAAGCGGCCGCAAACGGAGACAATTCTGCCAACACCAAGCTTTTCAATCAGTGCCTGGGTTTTCTCAAGTGAAGGTTTGGCGCTGCGCGGTGGGCAGTCGCGGCCATCGAGAAAGGCGTGGAGGTAGATTTTTTCGGCTCCGCGCTGAGCGGCCATCTCTATCATGGCGTTGATATGGTCTTCATGGCTGTGAACGCCGCCGGGAGAGAGCAGGCCCATAATATGCACGGCTTTGCCGGTGCTCTGGGCTTTGTCTATGGCGTCGCAGTAAACCGGGTTAGTGAAAAAGTCACCGTCGCTAAAGGCTTTGTTGATGCGAGTGAAGTTTTGGTAGACCACTCGTCCAG
>CAJQJT010000247.1 GCA_905478725.1 uncultured Pseudomonadales bacterium | reverse complement strand
CTTTACCGTGCTGGTCGATGGCAAGATTATCTACAGCAGGGAACAGCAGTTTGGCGGCAAGCAACTTACCGAAGAAATTCAGCGACGTTATGGGCTCTCTTGGGAAGAAGCTGGAGAGGCGAAGCGCAAAGGAGGGCTACCTGAAGATTACGCCACGGAAGTCTTGGTGCCATTCAAAGAGTCCTTGGTACAACACATCACCCGTTCGCTGCAGTTTTTTTATAGTTCTAGCCACTTTAATTATGTGGACCAGCTGTTCTTAGCTGGAGGTGTCTCGGCACTGGAGGGGCTGGTCGATGAGGTGGAGCAGGTTATAGGGCTGCCGACGGCGGTGGCGAATCCCTTTGCCAATATGCAATTACATAGGTCAATCAATCCGACAGCCCTGGCCAATGATGCGCCAGCCATGCTGCTCGCCGTGGGTCTAGCCATGAGGAGTTTTGATTAAATGACTAAGATAAATTTGCTTCCCTGGCGGGAAGAAGCCCGTGAGCTAGAGCGGAAAGCATTTCTCGGTAAGTTGCTCGCCTCGGCGCTTAGTGGTTTTGCACTAGTTCTTTGTTGGGTCTTGTTGGCCCAGAACCAATTGGATAACCAAAACTCACGCAACAGCTACCTGCAGTCAAATATTGCCGAGATGGATAAAAAAGTTGCCGAAATCAGCCAACTAAAAAGTAAGAAGCAGGAAATGCTGTCGAGAATGAAGGTCATTCAGGATCTACAGGGTAACCGCTCTGAGATTGTTAAGATATTTGATGAGCTGGTTCGAGCAGTGCCCGATGGTACCTATTTGGATTCGCTGGAGCTGAGAAACGCAGCCTTTAAAATCTCCGGTTACTCCGAGTCCAACAACCGCATTTCGACCCTTATGAGAAATCTGGATATGTCCCATAAATATGCCAATTCAAATCTCACCAAAGTACAGCATGATGCTCGACTGGGAGAGCAGGGCAGCGTTTTTGACTTGCAGGTAGAAATAGAGAGGCCAGCCCCAGTGGGGTCAGAAGAGGCGCTCCAATAGAGCTCTTTAGTAGAGTTCTTTGATAGAGTTACTGCCACCTAATTACGACAACAGAAAAAAATCAATAGCAGGGATGTTATGTCATTTAAAGAGAGTCTAAGCGAGCTTAAGGATATCGATTTTGCCGATCTGGATATTCAGCAGATTGGTGTTTGGCCCGCGGCATTAAAAACCATTTTGGTGGCATCAATCGTGCTGCTGATCATTGGATTGGGTTACTTTTTAAAAGTTAAAGATATTAGTCTTTTAACTGAGCGAGCTGTTGCCCAGGAGCGTGAGTTGCTGCAGCAGTACCAGAGCAAAGCCTTTTTGGCCGCGAATCTGGATGCTTACCGCCAACAGATGATTGAGCTGGATGAGACATTTGGCGCACTTCTCAAGCAGCTACCTAAAGATACTGAAGTGCCTGGCCTGTTAGAAGATATTACCGAGGTGGCCTACGGCAGTGGTCTAGTGATGAAGTCGATCAATCTACAGCCGGAAAAAATCTCAGAATTCTATGTGGAGTTGCCGATCAAAATCGATGTTACTGGTGACTATCATGATTTTGGATCCTTTGTCAGTGGCGTCGCCTCATTGCCGCGCATAGTGACTCTGCATGATTACGTGATCAAGCAATCTGATGGTTCTCGCCTGAATATGCAGATTGATGCCAGGACCTACAGATACAAAGCGGAGGCAGAACAATGAGTAATCATTTTTTAGCAATCGCTCTAGTAACTCTAGCTTGCCTGGTAAGTCTTACAGGCTGTTCAAACGACCGTCAGCACAGTGATCTGGATAAGAAAATGAGCGACGCGCGCACCAGGCCCCAGGGTGTTATAGAGCCGCTTCCCGAATACCCGGCGGCAGAGCGCTTTAACTATTCCGCTCTGGCATTGCGCAGTCCTTTTGAGGCGCCGGCGATTATCACTGGAGATGAGAAAATTTCAGGTAAGGCGGTGTCGGCCCCAGATCAATCGAGAACCAAAGAACCCCTAGAGTTAATCAGTTACACATCCCTCTCCATGGTTGGAATACTGGCCAAAGGTGATCAGGTGTGGGGGTTGGTGGACGATGGTGGGGGCAAGGTTCATCGCGTTAAAGGTGGCAATTATATAGGTAGAAATTTTGGCTTAATTACCCTTATAAATCGCCGTGAGATCGAGGTTATGGAAACTGTTCCAGACGGTAAAGGCGGATGGATTAACCGACCGCGCACAATGGCCATGGAAGAATGAGCAACTTGCTAGGGAAACAAAAAATGATCAGTCGAATCAAACGCAACATCTATTTTTTATTGGCGCTATTGCCGGGACTTGCTAATGCAGCAACTCAGGTAACGGATATTGAATTTGCTTCTCTGCAAGGGGACCAGTTTGAGATCAGATTACAGTTCTCTGAGAAACCACCGGAGGCCAATGCCTATGAGATTGGCAATCCGGCACGCCTGGTTGTGGATTTCCCTGGGGTAGAAAGCAGCTTGTCGCAAAAAAAATATGCCTTGGGTTTCGAAAATGCCAATGAGG
Organism: uncultured Pseudomonadales bacterium; assembly: GCA_905478725.1. Lineage (GTDB taxonomy): Bacteria > Pseudomonadota > Gammaproteobacteria > Pseudomonadales > Porticoccaceae > HTCC2207. The sequence continues at coordinate 1,080 of CAJQJT010000247.1, read as the reverse complement.
CTGTGATTATTTCCGATGGCAGCCGAACGCGATTAATAGTCAATTTAAATCAATCCATACCTTTTGAAATAGACAGTGAAAATAATAGCGTCACTGTTCGCGCTGGTGCTGGATCCAATATTGGTGGTTCCATATCAAGCCAGTCAACTTCACCTGCTCTGTCTCAAGCGCCAAGTGTGGAGGGGTCTGGTGCGCCTAGTAGCGCTACTGCCGATGAGTTTAAGCGCAACGCGCTGGCCGTAACCGATGTGGATTTTCGTCGCGGTGAAGATGGCTCAGGGAGCATAGTTATTGGTCTGAGTAAGCCCTCAGTCAATGTGGATATTGATCGCAGCAACCACCAGATCCAACTGTCGTTTTACCAGACTGATTTGCCTGATCAATTTGACAGGCGTCTGGATGTTGTAGATTTCGCTACGCCAGTTAAGACTATTGATAGTAAACAGGAAGGCACCACCACTACTGTGACTATTGACGCCTCGGGTCAATATGATTATCTCGCCTATCAGGCTGATGGCCAGTATGTGGTTAATATCAAGCCACTCACCGATGCGGAAGTTGAGGAGCAATCGAAAAAGTTTGCCTTCAATGGCGAACGTTTAACACTCGATTTTCAGGATATTGAGGTGCGCTCAGTACTGCAAATTATCGCTGAATTTACCTCACTCAATCTGGTGGCCAGTGACACAGTGACGGGCAATATTACGCTGTGGTTGGACGATGTGCCCTGGGATCAGGCTCTGGAAATTATCCTTAAAGCTAAGGGCTTAGATAAGCGTCAGGAAGGCAATGTATTAATGGTTGCTCCGGCAGCTGAAATTGCTGAACAGGAGCGCCTCCAGGTCGAGGCTAACAAGCAGCTTCAGGAACTGGCACCACTTGAAACGACTTTCGTGCGGATTAAATATGCTGATGCCGCCGAAATTTTTGAATTGTTTACCGCTAGCCGCATCGATGAAGGTCAGTCCAGCGGCGGAGGGCGAGAAGGTAATGCCACCACCACTATATTGTCAGAGCGCTGCAGTGCCATAGTGGATGAGCGTACCAACACCATTATTCTCACAGACACCGAAGATAAGA
>CAJQJT010000246.1 GCA_905478725.1 uncultured Pseudomonadales bacterium | reverse complement strand
CTGTGGAGGAGGACTATCTGCGCCAGCGCCTACCGTTTAAGTCGGGTGACTGTTATAAAACCGCCGCCCTCGACCGCGCTCAGTTACAGCTGATGCAAACCAGTCTGCTGACCCGCGTCGACATTCAGCCGAACCAGCCGGTTGGTGGGCTGGTGCCAATTTCTATCCGGATTGCCGAGCGTGTGCACCGCACGCTCAGTGCCGGCATCGGGTTTCAGACTGACAGCGGCGTCGGCCTGTCCCTTGGCTGGGATCACCGAAATCTAATGGGGAGAGCCGAAAATCTCAGCATCGACAGCTTGCTGTCTGCCACTGAACAGCACCTTGAAACCACTCTTACAGTGCCACTTTTTCGTCAGCCCAATCAGAGCCTGAGCCTGTTCAATACAGCTCAGCGTATGGACAGCGATGCCTTCAATTCACAATTGGCGACTCTGGGTGCCGAGATTGCCAGAACGCTAACGCCGCGCCTGCGTGCCAGTGCTGGTGTTGAACTTGAGTTTTCCCAGGTCGAGGACAATTTTGCCGATGACAGTTTCACCTTGATCTCACTGCCCCTGTCGCTGAATTATGATCGCCGCGATAATCCGCTAGACCCGCGCCATGGCTGGGTGATGGGCGCCGTGGTTCGCCCCTATCAGGATCTTGCCGGCGCTGGCCGCGAGTTTCTCCAGTCCACAGTGGCCGCCAGCGGTTATCATAGCTTTGACCATCTGCCCTGGCAGCCAACGCTGGCACTGCGCCTGGCCATGGGTGCGATCAGCGGTATTCGGGCCGCAGAGGTACCGGCTAATCTGCGCTTTTACTCAGGTGGTGGTGGCTCGGTGAGGGGCTATCGTTTCCAGACCCTTGGTTCAATCACTGATGGTACCCCTGATGGTGGGCTGTCATTTACCGAGCTGTCATTTGAAACTCGCGTGCGCTGGGGCGCTGATTGGGGCGCCGTGGCATTTATTGACGGCGGCTATGCCTTTGCCGACGCCTCACCGCAATTAAATGCTGAACTGCTCTGGGGTGCCGGACTGGGACTGCGCTATTACACCAGTTTTGCCCCTATTCGTTTCGATATTGGGGTGCCGCTTAACCAGCGTGCCGAAATAGACGACAGTTTCCAGATCTACATCAGCATTGGTCAGGCATTCTAATGCGCAGTCTGCTGGCGTCTGTTGTGACCCTACTCAAATATGCGCTGTCAGCCTGCTTCGCGACATTGCTGGCTTTTAGCGCGCTGATCCTAGTCGCTTTGGGCACCGAAACTGGACGTTTGCAACTCGGCCAAATCGCGCTGGCGCAGCTCAACGCCGGTGATGAGCTACAAATTCATGTCGACGATCTGCGGCTGCCCAGTCTCGCTGAATGGCATCTGGCCGAACTGCTGGTCGAACGCGATGGCCAAGTGCTGCTGCATATAGAAAACCTGTCTCTGCACTGGCGGCCGCTGGCGCTGTTTAGCCAAAAGTTAATTGTCGAGCAACTGCAGATCGAAAGGCTGCGCCTCAACAGCAGCGCGCCAGAGCAACCAGCGACCACTGCGGCTCCATTTAACGGCCTTTCTATGCCGTCGCCGCTGCAGTTTATTGGCCTTGAGAGGCTGATAATTGGACACCTCGAGAGTGCCGCCCTGCCCGGAACTAGACTGTTTGGCGAGCTGCTGTGGCGCGCCGGACAGCCACTGCAGCTGGTGTTAAATGCCAGCACTCTTGAGCCCTATCTCGGTCACCCGCTTAGCGCCGCCGCGAAGCTTGAGCTGGCGGAGGATTTGTCGCTGTGGCGGTTGGACTATTTGGATCTGCTAATTGACAGCGAGCGCGGGCAGCACATCAGTGGTGCTTTGCAGGCCGGGCAGTTGGATTTCACTGTTAGCTTGCAGCGCTTTCCCATCGACCTGCTGGCACAGCTACCGCAGGTGCAAACCGCTCATCCGGCGGTCGCAGAGTTCTTCAGTCAGGGCCCCCATCAGACAGAGGTCAGCGCCACGGCCAATATTGGCGGCAGCTTGGCGGTGCCAAGCGTCAAAGGGGAGGTCAAGCTTGAGGGCCACTACAATCAGAGCCCCTTGAGCCTGCATCTGCTGGCTGAGGGACGCGCTGATCAGCTGCAAATTGAAAAGCTTGAGGGCCAACTGATGGGCGCCAATCTCAGCGCCAAAGGTGCGCTCAATGGCGATGGCAGTGCCGCGCTCGCGCTGCGTGTCGAGCACCTGGTGCTGGAGAGATTGCGCGATTTGAATGTGCCGCTTCCCGACAGCCTCGAGGGCGAAATTGTGCTGGCAGAAGGGCAGCTGCACGGACCGCTCAGCGATCCTCTCGGCGACTTGCGGTTGGTCGGTCGCGGCAGTTATCAGCAGCAGCAACTCAGTCTCGAAGGTCGTCTGCGCAAAACCCCAGGTCGCATGCTGATCGACAACCTGCAGCTGACTGCCGACCTAGGCATCGCCTCGCTGCAGGGTGCCATCGAACTTGACAGCCTGGCCGCAGATTTGCAGATAAGCCTAACCGATGCTTCGCTGGCGCTGTTGGCTCTAGCCGGCACAGAGCTGCCTGCGGATCTGAGTGGACAGGTTAATGCTCAGCTGGGCCTTGTCGGGCTACTGAGCAAACCTACGCTAAGGGGTGAGCTGAGGGTGGCGGGGCAGTATTTGGCTATGCCGTTTAACCTGCAGGCCAAGGGCACCTCGGATGGCCAGCAAAGCCATCTCGAGAGCCTTGAGCTGAGACTGTTTGATAAGCCGACTCTGGAGCTGGCGGGGGACTACTCTGCGGCCCAGTTTGACCTCTCAATGCAGCTCAATCAGTTGCCTGCGGAGCTTCTTCATGCCGCCGGCTTGGAGTTGCCCGAGGGCCATTTTCAGGGTCTGCTAAGACTCTCAGGTTCGCCACAACAGCC
>CAJQJT010000245.1 GCA_905478725.1 uncultured Pseudomonadales bacterium | reverse complement strand
ATCCCTCGTCGCTTTGCTCTGTCGGGATGATGGTGTTGTGGTTTATGTCATCTCGAACGTATGCGAGAGATCTCAGGACTCGGCAGGGAGATCCCTCGTCGCTGCGCTCTGTCGGGATGACAGTGTTGTGGTTGTATGTCATCTGGAACGCATGTGAGAGATCTCAGGACTCGGCAGGGAGATCCCTCGTCGCTTCGCTCTGTCGGGATGACAGTGTTGTGGTTGTATGTCATCTCGAACGCATGTGAGAGATCTCAGGACTCGGCAGGGAGATCCCTCGTCGCTTTGCTCTGTCGGGATGATGGTGTTGTGGTTTATGTCATCTCGAACGTATGCGAGAGATCTCAGGACTCGGCAGGGAGATCCCTCGTCGCTTCGCTCTGTCGGGATGACAGTGTTGTGGTTGTATGTCATCTCGAACGCATGTGAGAGATCTCAGGGGTCAGTAAGAACCCCTTTATTAATTTACTCAGCAGCCATTCCAGCCTGTCACCAAAAACGTGAATCCATACAACCAAGCGGCAGAAAACCGCAATAAAATGATTCTGATCTTACTGACAGTGGCGAATGATGCAAAAACAGTACGCGGTTTATATTCTGACAAACAGAAGTAACAAGGTTATGTATGTGGGTGTGACCAGTAATTTGGAGCGGCGCTTGGCGCAGCATAAAGACAAGTCTGTGCCTGGATTTACTGCCAAATATTGTGTGGATAGGTTGGTTTATTACGAGCTAACCAGTGATGTTTTGTCGGCGATTGCTAGAGAGAAAGAAATTAAGAAGTGGCGACGGGAAAAGAAGAACAGGCTGGTGGAGGCGGTGAATCCGGATTGGCGTGAGCTGGAGGTTTGAGATCCCTCGTCGCTGCGCTCTGTCGGGATGACAGTGTTGTGGTTGTATGTCATCTGGAACGCCCTCAAGCTGTCATCTCGAACGTCCCACTTGTCATCTCGAACGTCCCACTTGTCATCTCGAACGTCCCAATTGTCATCTCGAACGCATGTGAGAGATCTCAGGACTCGGCAGAGAGATCCCTCGTCGCTTCGCTCTGTCGGGATGACATGAAAGAGCTCTGCCTGAATAACTTCATCTAACCTTTATATGCAGACTAAAACTGCGTGGTCGGCAAATGCACCACAAGACCATCAAGGGCATCACTGACCTTAACCTGGCAGGACAGGCGACTGTTATCCTTCGGCTCACTAACGCAGTCGAGCAAATCAGTTTCCATCTCTTCAGCAGGTTCGACTTTATCGATCCAGTCTGCATCTATATAACAGTGGCAGGTAGCGCAGCTGCATGAGCCGCCGCACTCGGCGACAATTCCGTCGATCATATTGTCAACGGCACCTTGCATCAGGCTGCTGCCGGCTTCCAGGTTAACTTCCTGGCTCTGGCCATCGGCCTGAATGTAAGTGACTCTGGGCATAACTGAACTCCGATAATAAATGATTTAATAATGAATAAGGGTAGCAGTAATCGCTAGCTGGTTAATAGTGTTTTTAAAGACAAACTGTCATCTGCAAGCTGAGCTGGGTCGAGCTGATTGCCCTGCATAATAAGGCGCTTGCCGAACATGAATTCTTGCGGTCGGTTCACCGCATCCACGGCGAGCAATTTACCCTCACGCATATAAAAGGCAGCAAAGCTTCGGCTGCCGTCAATATCACCGCGCACTATTACATCGGTATAACCTTGGGAGAGTCCGGCGATCTGTAACTTAAGATCATACTGATCAGACCAGAACCAGGGCAGTGCTGAATAGGGTTTGAGATTTCCGCAAATGGTATTGGCTGCCACTGAGGCTTGGTCTAGGGCATTTTGCACTGACTCGAGACGCAGGTGGCGCTGATAGATTGGATTGTAATGGAAGGTGCAGTCGCCAGCGGCCAAAATATCGTCGTCGCTGGTGCGGGCATATTCGTCCACCACTATACCGTTGTCGACTTTCAGTCCGGCCTGTTCGGCTAGTTCTGTATTGGGGATTACGCCGACGCCAATAATCACTAAATCTGCTTGATATTCAGTGCCGTTGTGACATTGCACCGATTCAACCTGCTTGTCGCCGCTGATACTGACCGCTTGCACATCGGCAATAATCTCGACGCCTTCTTCTTTGTGGATGCGTGCGTAGAAGGCTGCTACTTCTGGTGCGGTGACGCGCTGTAAAATACGCGGCATGGCTTCGAGGACGGTGACCTGCATACCTATTTTGCGCAGTGCAGAGGCGGTTTCGAGCCCTATATAACCACCGCCGATGATTACTGCGCGCTTATTGGCGCCGGTAAACATTTTAATTTGTTGGGCATCGTTGAGATCGCGCAAATAAAATACGCCGTTTAACTCTACACCGGGGATATCAATTTTTCTAACTCGAGCACCGGTGGTCAGCACCAGTTTGTCGTAGTCGAGGGCCAGGCCATCTTCGAGCATTACCTGCTTGTTAGGGCGGTCAATGGCTGCGACGGTGACGCCCATGGTGATGCCAACATCACATTTTTTGTAGACAGCGGCGGGGCGTATTAAAATTTGTTCGGCGGTTTTTGTTCCGGCCAGATAGTCTTTTGACAGCGGTGGGCGATGGTAGGGCAGGGCGTATTCATTGGAGATCATTGAGATAGAACCGGTCCATCCCTGTTGACGCAAAGTCGGGGCGAGTTGGGCTGCTGCGTGGCTGGCGCCGATAATGATGCATCTGGAATTTGCTGCCATTGGTGGAGAGCTCCTGTCTAAAGTTGGCCGTTGGTTGACTTCTTGTTATTGGCCTATAACTATACAGGCTTTGAATAAAACAAACAGAGGTGTCTTTAATATTTGCGGCTGTTTTCTGCTCTCTGTGCTAGTTATTTGAGCGTACAAAAAAGGACCTCAGCCTGTTGGCATGAGATCCCTCGTCGCTTTGCTCTGTCGGGATGACAAAAAGTGCTGTCATCTCGAGCTTCCCCAGCCGTCATCTCGAACGCATGTGAGAGATCTCATCGTTAACTACTAGATAACCCCTCAGCTCACTGCATTCTCTCAGCCGATCACTTTAAAC
>CAJQJT010000244.1 GCA_905478725.1 uncultured Pseudomonadales bacterium | reverse complement strand
TACCAGAGAGCGAACGCGGTGATATGGTTGCAGCCTTTTATCGTCGCCTCACTGGCAACAATGACTTTGAACGCATGGCCGCAGCTAAAGCCTGGTCCATCTGGGAGGGACGCTGCGCCACCCTTCACAGCAACAGTGAAGTGGTAGATCATTTTGCCAACCCCCATATGGCCGTCGCCATGGCGCGTATTGAAGCGCACTTTTTTATCAACAAAGCCTTTATCAAGCCTAATCAAATTCTCGACAACGCCCACCTGCTCAAGGATATTCCCGGCACCATTGTTCACGGTCGCTACGACATGATCTGTCCAGTCAATCAAGCCATTGCCCTGAGTGAAGCCTGGCCCAGCGCCAAGTTAGATATTATTGGCGATGCTGGTCACTCCTCCTCTGAACGCGGCACCACCGATGCTTTAGTCCGAGCCACCAACAGATTGGCTCATCATCTAGAAAAGAATCATTAAGGTTTCCCCATGATCGGATTAATTCAGCGTGTCAGCCATGCTAGTGTGCGCGTCGACAACCAAGTTTGCGGCGAGATCGATCAGGGTATTTTATTGCTTCTGGCGGTGGAACCGGAGGATTTAGAGAGCCACGCTGAACGTCTTTTAGAGAAGGTGCTCAACTATCGAGTGTTTTCAGATACTGAAGGCAAGATGAACCTGTCGCTGCGGGATATTCAGGGTGGACTACTCGTTGTGTCACAATTTACTCTGGCGGCGAACACCAAAAAAGGTCTGCGCCCGAGCTTTACCTCGGCGGCCCCACCGGCACATGCCGAGGCCCTCTATGATTATTTCGCCACTCGCGCCAGCGCGGTTTACGACAAAACGCAATACGGTATTTTTGGTGCCGATATGCAGGTTTCCCTGTGCAACGATGGGCCGGTCACTTTTTCACTGCAGGTCTAAGTCGTTTCTGCTCCCCTACTTAAGAGCCCTACTTAAGAGCCCTACTTAAGAGCCCTACTTAAAAGCCCTACTTTAGCGCCCTACTTAAAAGCCCCGCTTTATTTTCCAGAATTTAGTGCCGCCACCAGGCGCAGGTGAAAGCCCTCAAAACCACCATTGCTCATCACCACTACATGGGATTTTTCGGCGCTTGCGTGAATCTGCTCTAAGGTACTGACCAGCAGCTGATCAATCTGATCACAGACCTTAGCCGGCACAGTGCAGGCAGATGCCACCGCTTGTAGATCCCAGCTCACCGCCGGACCCCTGTACCAAAGGGCAAAATCTGCTGCTGCCACCGCATCACTTAAAGCCGCCTTGTGCATACCCAACTTCATGGTCGCCGAGCGCGGTTCAACAATCGCAATCACCTGTTCAGAACCGACTTTTGCCCGCAATCCCTCAACGGTACTGACAATGGCGGTGGGATGATGAGCGAAATCATCGTAGACGGTGACCTGATCATCCTCATAGATGACCTCCATACGCCGTTTAACGCCGACAAACTGACTCAGCGCCAGACAGGACTTCTCCAGACTAACGCCCACTGTGGAGGCTGCCATCACTGCTGCGATGGCATTGAGCACATTGTGCTGGCCACTGTGCTGCCAGCTAATCTGTGCCGACTGATCATTGGCATCGGTAATTTCAAACGTGGAACCATCCGCGGCCAATAGTTTATAGCGCCAGCCGGAGCCCTTAGCGCCGCTCGTCTCGTCAGCAGTCTGGTTGCGCGGCTCGTTAAAAAAGGTCTGGACCTGACTCCAACAGCCCTGATCCACTACCTGCTGCAAATTGCTGTTATCAGCGGGATAAATAAGCTGCCCATTACTCGGCAGGGTCCGCACCAGATGATGAAACTGGCGCTGAATAGCAGCCAAGTCGTCAAAGATATCCCCGTGATCAAACTCAAGATTGTTCATCACCAAGGTATTGCTGTGATAGTGGACAAACTTAGAGCGCTTATCGAAAAAGGCACTGTCGTACTCGTCCGCCTCAACCACAAAGTAGCCTCCAGAGCCTGAACTGAGACGTGCCGAGAGACCAAAATCCAGTGGCACACCGCCGATCAAAAAGCCGGGTTTTAAACCCGCCTGCTCGAGAATCACCGCCAACATACTGCTGGTAGTGGTCTTGCCATGGGTTCCAGCGACCGACAACACGTACTGATCCCGCAGAATGTTCTCACCCAGCCACTGAGGCCCAGAGGTGTAGATAAGGCCATTATCGAGCATATATTCAACACAGGGATTACCCCGCGACATGGCGTTGCCGACAATAATCAGATCCGGCGACGGTTGCAGCTGCTGGGGATCAAAGCCTTCGATCAACTCAATTCCCGCCAGCTCTAGCTGGGTACTCATGGGCGGATAAACATTGGCGTCACTGCCGGATACATGATGACCAAGCTGTTTGGCCAACTGTGCTAGGCTACCCATAAAAGTGCCGCAGATACCAAGAATATGAATGTGCATGAGTTTCCTTTTTCCCTTGCCGATTGTTTTTCCACTGCAGAGATTATGGCATCAGGCTAAATAAACTCCTAAAATTACGCGCTTTAGTCTAAAAATAAACGTATTGACCACTGAAAATAATCTCTATTTGTGGAGTAAACTCTTGCTGAACAATCTTCCTGCGACCCTGGCTCTCGGACTTGTTGTCACGCTGTGCGGTTGCGGTGGCGGTGGTGGCGGGCAAAAATCTGCTGACAGTGGCATTCAAATTCCACCTCCCTCAAGTAACCAGGACAATAGCAAACCGCCCTGGAATAGCTTTGCAGACCAGATTCAAGATCCCAGCAATCTAAACGACCTCGGCACTCAGTTTGAAACCGATGAATACGAGGCTATGGGCGCCCTGGCGATGATCAATGCCTCCAGCGCCTATGCCCGCGGTGCCACAGGTGCTGGAATAGCGGTTGGCGTAATTGATTCTGGTGTTTATGAAGAACATATTGAATTTGCCCAAGGCAGCGACAACAAAGTCGAGTACGCCGGCAGTGACTACAGCAGCGGCAATCCAAGAAGTGACGAGGCCATTGGTCACGGCACATTAGTCGCCGGTATTATTGCCGCCAACAGAGATGGGACTCAGGTTAGCAGCGGTATCAATATGCACGGCGTGGCTTTTGACGCCAGCATTTTAGCCTACGAGATACCCCTGGGCTCCGGCAGCGGTCCCTATGACCCTTTAGACGTCGAGCGAATCAATTTTTCCGATGACAATTATTTTGCCAATCGCTTCAACACCATGGCCGAGCAGGTGGATATCATCAATCTGAGCTTTGGTTTTTCAGGGGTTGTCACCTCCTATACCGCGGCTCAGGTGGAATCGGCATTTGGCCTCACTATTGATGCCCTGGCGCAACAGAATAAATCTCGCAGCGAGCGCTCAATCTTTGTCTTTTCTGCAGGCAATGCCTGGAACGATATAGATGATGAGGGCAATACTGTGAACGCCGACTCTCCGGAACTTATGCCCGGACTGCCCTATCTGTTTCCCGAGCTTAAAGATCATATGCTGGCAGTGGCCGCCGTCGACGACAAAGGTGAAATTGCCTTTTACTCCAACCGCTGCGGTGTCGCTGCCGACTACTGCCTGGTAGCACCTGGTGGTGGTGACGGCAATGGTAACGGCAATGTCGAAACCGACGAGCGCATTTGGGGCCCAACACCACCCGATTCTGGAGGCGAAGCGGGCGCTCACTATTATGGCGGATCCATCGGCACCTCCTTTGCCGCACCAGCGGTCAGCGGCTCTCTGGCACTGTTAAAACAGATGTTCCCCACTGTCGGCAATCACGAACTGGCCGCGCGTCTGCTAACCACGGCCAATAAGACCGGCATCTACAGCGACAGCAGTATTTATGGGCAGGGGCTATTAGATCTAGATGCGGCGACTCGACCTGTTGGCGCACTGGGCGTTGCCAGCGGCAACAGCTTAAATAGCGGCCTAAGTGATATAGGTGCCAATACCATCAGCGTCTCTGGCGCAGGTCTTGGCAACAGTTTGGTAAATGCCTTGCAGGGCCATACTATGGCGCTCTTTGACCAACAGGGCTTTCCCTTTTTAAGCAACGCCAGTCAGTTAGTCCAGCAATCTCCGCCGCTTTCAGCAGTCAGCCGTCTGCAGCACCATGAGCAGCAACTCGGTAATGGCGCGCGCCTGCAATTGGGTAAAAGCAGCAGCCTAATGACTAATCCGGGCTCAGGGTTACATTCCGATTATCTGGCCCTGCAATTTGGCTCAAGGCCAAACGCCTACACAGATGACCAAAACACTGTAGACCGCTTTATGGGTATCAATGCCAACCCGGGATGGTTCTTTGGAGTCTATGCCGACGCCTTTGTCACGCCCAACCAGAGTCGCGATGACAGCAGTTTTGCCGCGCCCTGGCTAAGCTTTGCCCGCAACGGTTGGAGTAGTGGCGGCGCGATGGATTTGGGACTCGGGAAATTGCGCATAGGCATGTTTGAGGGCGCTCAATTTAAGAACAGTGCAACTGACGACCTTTTAACTGGCCACAGTGAACACCACAGCAATGGTAGCCTATTGGAATACGCACTCTGGTCGCCAGCTTTTAGTCTCAACTTTCAGCGTGGCTTTATCAGTGAAGATGACAGCTTTCTCGGCGCCAGCTTTGGTCAGAACCTGGGTCAGCTAAAAAATAGCGGCACAGAATTTTTCGGCCTCAATGGTCATGTGCAACTTAATTCGAATTGGCAGGGAATCTTTGCCGTTTATTTGGGCACCACTGAAAGCAGCCTAGGAGGAAATGGGCGGGTAGAAAACAGGGGCTTATTTAATCTCGACAAATCCGTCAACAGTAACTCCTGGTCTCTGGGTCTAAATAGCTCTCCAGACTGGCAAACAGATGACCGCCTAAGTATTAGCCTGCACCAACCCCTTCGCGTGCAGAGCGGTCAGGGCAGTCTGCAACTGGCAACTGGCCGCACCACTGATCGCCAAGTCATCTATGAAACAGTTAGCGTCGATCTGCAGCCCCAGGGCCGTGAACAGCAACTGGAACTGCTCTATCAGTTCAAATTAGGCGATATCAGGGCCGCAACGCGTGTGGAATATACTTATCAGCCCCATCACAATCCGCACAACCCAAGTTATGGCGTGATCGAATTCTCACTATTTAGGGCCTTTACTCCCTAGTTGGCGCTTCCTGACGGGGCAGGAAAGCTTTACCATAGCGCCTTCACAAGGGACTACAGGGAAGAGAGAGTTACATGGCCAAAAGAAATGCGTTTTATGCACAATCTGGAGGCGTCACGTCAGTGATTAACGCCTCTGCCGCAGGCGTTATTGAAACCTGCCGCGCCAACAAGGACAGCATCGGCACCCTTTACGCCGGTCAAAATGGCATCCTCGGTGCCCTCCACGAAAATCTTATCGACACCAGCAAAGAAACCCCCACCGCCGTAGCTTCCCTGAAGCACACCCCCGGTGGCGCTTTTGGTTCCTGCCGCTACAAAATGCGCGACCACAATGAGGACAGCTCGGAATATGAGCGTCTGGTTGAGGTGTTTAAAGCTCACAATATTGGTTACTTTTTTTATAACGGTGGCGGCGATTCAGCGGATACCTGCCTCAAAGTGTCCCAGATCGCGGCCCGCATGAACTACCCACTGCAAGCAATACACATCCCCAAGACCATCGACAACGACCTGCCCCACACTGACTGCTCTCCCGGGTTTGGCTCGGTGGCTAAATATGTTGCCGTATCCACCAAAGAGGCGAGTCTCGATATTGCCTCTATGTGCGCCTCCTCGACGAAGATATTTATCCTTGAAGTCATGGGCCGCCACGCTGGCTGGATTGCTGCCTCTGGTGGCTTGGCCGCAGAAGAAGCCGGTGATCCACCGCATATTATTATCTTCCCTGAAATCCCTTTTTCCAGAGACGAGTTTATTGCCAAGGTTGATGCCACGGTAAAAGACAAAGGCTACTGTGTGGTTGTCGCCTCAGAGGGCGCCAAGTATGCAGACGGCGCACTGATATCTGGCTCACTGCACAAAGATGCTTTCGGCCACCAACAGCTTGGCGGCGTCGCTCAGACCCTGGCCAGTATGGTCAAAAACAGTCTAGGTCATAAATATCACTATGCCTTAGCCGATTATCTGCAGCGCTCGGCACGGCATATCGCGTCGAAAACCGATGTGGATCAGGCCTATGCAGTGGGCAAGGGAGCTGTTGAAAAAGCCCTCGAAGGCAAGGGCGGAATCATGGTGACTATCGAACGTGGCACCGGCAAAAAATACAGCTGGTCACTGGGTGAAGCTCCCCTCAGCAAGATCGCCAATGTTGAGAAGAAAATGCCGCGCTCGTTTATCACCAAAGATGGTTTTGGTATCACCGAAAAAGCTCGAGAATATTTTCAGCCGCTGATCCAGGGAGAGGACTACCCGCCCTATAAGAATGGTGTGCCCCAGTACGCGAAGCTGAAAAATATCCTGATTGAGAAGAAGCTCGAAGAAGACTTTAAAGGTTAAAACTTAAGCCTCGAAAGGTCTAAACCTGCGCGTAGCAGTGCCTACACTGCATAAATGCGCGCAGATCCTAAACCATCTCCCACCCTGAATTACTCCATATTTTAAAACCCATATAGAAACAGTGAGTATTCACTATTATCCTAAAATAACCCGCTTTAAGGGCTGAATTCAGGTTGGGGGAATTAGGCGACGCCTCAACATGGAAAGCTGGCGAGTATTTAGCCTGAGAAGAACCTGGAAGAGGGCTTTAAAACTGATAATTTAACCTCAAAAAGCTATAAAACCGAGCGTAAAAGAGGCTTTTCCTGCACAAATGCACCCAGATTCTCAACGGTCTGATCAACTAGCCTCTGCCTTGACTGGCGGGCCACCCAAGCACAGTGAGGAGTCACTATTAGGTTGGGAATAGTCTCATCCAGTAGCGGATTACCTTCCCGCGGCGGTTCATTGGTCAATACGTCGACCCCAGCCCCAGCAATAACGCCATTCAACAGCGCCAGCTTGAGTGCCGCTTCATTGACCATGCCCCCACGGGCCGTATTGATCAAAATAGCCGAGACTTTCATCATGCCTAACTCGGCTTCATCGATCAGGTTAGTGGTCTCAGCAGTCAGGGGACAGTGCAAACTAATAATATCGGCGCGACTTAAAAAGTCCTTAAAATCGACACGCTGCGGATCGCCCTTGCCAACACAATAGTCACGCCCCGGCAATGCCGCATACATCACCTCAAGTCCAAAGGCCTCTGCCACTTTCGCCACGCCGCGGCCCAACTCACCGGCACCCACTATACCCAGCACCTTGCCTTGCAACTCCTCCACCGGAAAATCTAACAGACAAAACAGCGAGCTGTCCTGCCAAGTACCATCCACTGCCGCGCGCTGATAGTCACCAAGCTTAGTGGTGAGCGCCAGAATCAGCGCCCAGACATGTTGTACCACCGAACCAGTGCCATACTTCACGGCATTGCACACCGCCACATGATGTTTGGCAGCAGCCTGCAGGTCGATGGCATTGGTGCCGGTAGCCATAATCGAAATCATTTTTAATCGAGGAGCCTGAGACAGACTCAAAGCATTGATCGGCGCCTTATTGGTCAGGACAATATCCGCGTCGACAATGCGTTCGCCCACTTCGCGGTCAGAGGTCTCAGGATAAATAGTCCAGTCTACCGGCAGAGCGAGGAGGGCACTGAGGTCGAGATCGTCGGGGCCGAGACTGTCGCAATCGAGAAGCACTGCTTTCATGGTCTGTTCACTATTTTAGAAGTCTATGGAAGAGCGGGCTTGAATGAGTCTATTCTAGCGCCGCTTCATCTGAAGATCATCAGTCAATCCTTAGCCCCTAAACCCTTAGCCCCTAAACCCTTAAGCCCATGAGCTCTAACCCCTAAGCGCCCCAAAACTTGCGCATCTCCACATAGAGAAACGAGGCGGTCCAAGTAATCAGCACCAGTCCGGTGAGGGACTCCGTGCCGGTGAGGTAACGAATATCGCCCATCGGGGCAATATCGCCAAAACCCAGAGTGGTAAAAGTGGTGAAAGAAAAATACACGCAATCCATCAGACTGCCGGAAAAAGCGCCGCTCAGTTCGCCCCAACCCTCAGCGTGGTGCATCAGGTAATAGACCGCGGCGAATAGCCAGATCTCAATAACATGGGCAATCAGAGCGCCCAGCACACCGAGTACAATACGAAAGCGATGGCGCATCTTTAGCCGCGGCATTAGATTGGTTAGCTGAAAGAGAATCTCATAGTGAATCACCACCGCTATGGCGACGACGGTGCTGACAACTAATACAACTGTGATCATCTAGTTTCATCCCTGCTGCTAAACCGTTTCTACACTGGTTCTAAACTGTTGCTAATAAATAGTTTTCACCCGCCTTTTCAGACTAGCCTAGTCTCAGTTAAGACTGGCACCGAATTTATCTCTAAAGCATAGACTCCGGGGCAAAAGAGCCCTCGCCTCGACGAGTTAATCCCCCGCTACACTCTGATATTAGCCGCTACGCTATGATATTAGCCGCCAACATCGCATAATACGCGGCATCTGAAGACCACTGCTCTGGGACTATAACAATCATGTCTGCAACACTGCTTAATCTCTATCAAAAGACCGTTCTGCGCCACCCACTGGGCGCTATTTTCGCCGTGCTGGTACTGACTGTAGCCATGGCTTTTGGCCTGCCCAATTTCAAACTCGATGCCTCGGCAGATTCGCTGACCCTGGAACATGATGACGACCTGAATTATTTCCGCGAAGTGGTCCAGCGCTATGGCAGCGACAATTTTCTGATCGTGACCTTTTCACCAAAAGAGGGCGATCTATTTGACGACGAAAACCTGCAGTTACTGTCTTCGCTGCGAGGCGAGTTGGCAGACATTGAGGGTGTTGAGAGCATGTTGTCGCTGCTCGACGTGCCCCTGCTCTACAGCCCCAAGGTCGGCGTTGCCGATTTGAAAAACGAACTCAACACCTTGCTTTCCCCTGGCGTTGATCGCCAGCTGGCGCGAGAGGAGTTCCTCAACAGCCCGATCTATAAAAACCTGATTTTAAGTGCTGATGGTCAGACCACTGGCATGCTCGCAACTCTGGCTCTGGACCAGAAATACCTCGACCTGGTCAGCGCTCGGGATGCCCTACGTTTAATTAAATCCAACCAAGAGCTAACACCAGAGCAGCAACTTGAACTGGACCGCGTCAGCCTAGAGTTCCTCGATTATCGCACCGCCAAGGCCACCCAGTCACACCAGTTAGTCGCCGACGTGCGCAATCTGATGAATGGCTATCGTGACCGCGCCACCATTTTTCTTGGCGGCCCCGATATGATTACGGCGGATATGGTGGACTTTATCAAAAGTGACCTGGCCACCTTTGGCATCGGTATTTTGATCTTTGTGATTGTCACTTTGGCAGTAATTTTCCGGCAGCTGCGCTGGGTGGTTCTGCCCCTCAGTACCTGCGCCATCTGCCTAATTATTATTCTCGGCTTTTTGAGCTGGATCGATTGGCGTTTAACCGTTATCTCATCCAATTTTGTCGCGCTGTTGTTAATTATTACCCTGGCACTGACCATGCACCTGATCGTGCGCTATCGGGAACTGCATCGAGATCAACCGGATGCCAGACAAGAACAGCTGGTCACTGCCACTGTCACCTCCATGGCCAAGCCCTGCCTCTACACAGTGCTGACCACCATGGTCGCCTTCCTATCCTTAGTGGTGAGTAATATTCGGCCTGTAATAGACTTTGGCTGGATGATGACCATGGGTATTTCACTGGCTCTGGTGATCGCCTTTATTATTATCCCCGCCGGCATGATGTTGCTGGGCAAGGGTAAAAACAGTGGCGGCAACGATAACTCCGCCGCAGTCACTGCCGTGTTTTCCAACTTTACCGAACGTCATGGCGGCGCAGTTCTGCTCATTGCTCTAGGCCTAGGTGTGCTCTCTGTGATTGGTATTACACGCCTTGAAGTGGAAAATCGCTTTATCGATTATTTCCGCAGCAACACCGAAATCTATCAGGGCATGGAAATTATTGATGCCTCTCTGGGTGGCACCACGCCCATGGATATTATTTTGCAGGCGCCGACCTTTGCCGAGCCTGTGCAGAACGATGCTTTTGATGCTGAATTTAGCGAGTACAGCGATAATGAATACAGCGACGATGCATTCGGCGAAGATGCTTTTGCCAGTGTAGAGGCAGGCACTAGCGATTACGGCGACGATGCATTTGGTGACGACGCTTTCGGTGGCGATGCATTCGGCACCGACGCTAACAACAGCGACAGCAATCAGCTCAAAGACACTTACTGGTTTACCTCAACCGGTCTCGCAGACCTGGCCAAGTTACAGGCCTATATCGAATCCTTACCAGAAGTTGGAAAAGTCAGCTCACTGGTGCAGATCTATGATGTCGCCAGCGACCTCAGCGGCCACAAGCTGAATGATTTTGAAATTGCCTTTATGCGCAAAAGCTTCGGCCCTGAAATCTACAACCAGATGGTCGCGCCCTATCTCATCGAAGATATAGACGAGACACGCATTCAGTTGCGCGCCATGGAAACCGAAGGCCTGCTGCGTCGCGCCGATCTGTTGGAAAAAATCCGCGA
The DNA here is from genome assembly GCA_905478725.1 of uncultured Pseudomonadales bacterium. Lineage (GTDB taxonomy): Bacteria > Pseudomonadota > Gammaproteobacteria > Pseudomonadales > Porticoccaceae > HTCC2207. The sequence goes on along the minus strand of CAJQJT010000244.1, from coordinate 3,017 downwards.
TTACGCCGTCAATGAAGTGGGCATAGCCCCGGAAGATATTCGCTTCACTGGGCTGCTGGTGCTCTATAACAACATGCTCCAGAGCCTCTATAAATCTCAGATCCTCACTTTAGGCGCAGTCTTCGTCGGCATTATGTTGATGTTTTTAGTACTGTTCCGCTCGACGAAAATCTCCATGATCGCCATAGTGCCGAACTTCCTCGCTGCAGGCATTGTTCTCGGCGGTATGGGCTGGACGGGCATACCACTGGATATGATGACCATTACCATCGCCGCCATTACCGTGGGCATTGGTGTCGACCATGCGATTCACTACATCACAAGATTCCAGCGTGAATTCGCTGTCGACGGCGATTACGTTGCCGCCATGCACAGAGCGCACGCCAGTATTGGTCTGGCGCTGTTTTACACCGCGATTACCATTATTGTTGGATTTTCGATTCTCGCACTGTCGAACTTTATTCCCTCAATCTACTTTGGTCTGCTAACCGGTCTGGCAATGACCGCGGCGCTGCTGGGTTCTATGACCCTGCTGCCGAAACTGATACTGATTGCCAAACCGCTGGGTGCCGGACGCACTTCTTAAAAATGGATTACTGAAAACCCTATGCCACTTGTCACACTGCAAGATATCTATCTCAGCTATGGTCAGCCACCTCTTATTGACCGTATCAACCTGGTTATCGAACCCGGCGAACGCATCTGCCTGATCGGCCGAAACGGTGCCGGCAAATCCACCCTGTTAAAAATCCTCACCGGCCAGGTCACTGCCGACGAAGGTGTGCTGAAGCGCGCCGCTGGGGTCAAAATTGCCCAGCTGGAACAGTCGGTACCCCACGACGCCACTGGCTCTGTATTTGACGTAATCGCCGAAGGTCTGGGAGAAGAGGGCAAGTTAGCAGCACGCTATCACCATCTCATCCTACAGCTGGGTTCTGATCCCAGCGACAAGGTGATGAACGAACTGGAAGAAGTTCAGGGTGAACTAGAGCGCGTCGACGGCTGGGATATCAATCAGCGGGTCGAAGCCATAGTCACCACCATGGAGCTCAATCCCGATGTGGATATCTCTAGCCTCTCCGGTGGTTACAAGCGCCGCGTACTATTGGCCCGAGCACTGGTCTGTAAGCCCGACCTGTTGCTGCTTGACGAACCAACCAACCACCTGGATATCGACGCCATTCAATGGGTTGAAGCATTCTTGCTGAAGTGGGAGGGCGCACTGTTGTTTATCAGTCACGACCGTCGCTTTATGAACAACCTGGCCACCCGCTTTGTAGAAATCGACCGCGGACAGCTGGCAGAATTCAACTGCAACTACGCCACCTATATTCAGCGTAAAAAAGACATGTTGGAAACCGAAGATCGCCACAATGCACTATTCGACAAACGCCTCTCTCAAGAAGAAGTATGGATTCGTCAGGGTATTAAAGCTCGCCGCACCCGTAACGAAGGTCGCGTCCGTGCATTGGAAGCCTTGCGCGTCGAGCACGCCGCCCGTCGCAAGCAGGTGGGCACCGCCAAGATGGACATTCAGCAGGCGGACAAATCCGGCAAGATCGTTGCCGAAGCCAATGACATCAGCTTCGCCTTTGACGACGGCAATGCCGTGGTTAAATCCTTTTCCACACTGATTCAGCGCGGCGACAAAGTCGGCCTGATCGGGCGCAACGGCGTCGGCAAAACCACCTTATTGAAACTGCTGCTGGGTCAATTAGAACCCCAGCAGGGCAAGATCAAAACCGGCACCAATCTCAATATCGCCTACTTTGATCAGTATCGTGCAGCCCTAGACGAGACTAAAACCGTACAGGACAATGTCTCTGGCGGCCGCGACATGCTCGAAGTTGGCGGCAAATCGCGACACGTTATCAGCTATTTGCAGGATTTTCTTTTCAGCCCCGACCGCTGCCGCCAGCCAGTTAGTGCCCTTTCCGGTGGAGAGCGCAACCGACTGTTACTGGCCAAGCTGTTCACCCGACCCTCCAACATTCTGGTACTAGATGAGCCCACAAACGATCTGGATATAGACACACTGGATCTGCTGGAAGAATTGCTTATCGACTACAAGGGCACGGTACTGCTAGTGAGTCACGATCGTTCTTTCTTGAACAATGTAGTCACTAGCACCCTGGTCTTTGAAGGCAATGCGGTGATTAACCAATATATCGGCGGCTACGATGATTGGCTGCGCCAGCGCAAAGCCGAGCAGACGCCCACCACGGGAAAAACCTCAGCAGCAACCAAGGTCTCAAGTAAAGCCGATGCCCCGGTAAAAAAGCGCTCTTATAAAGTACAGCGAGAGCTGGACAAGCTGCCAGCGGAAATAGAACGCCTGGAAACTGAAATTGGCGCCATCTCCGAGAAAATGAATCAGCCGGATTTCTACCAAGCCGAGCGCTCGGTCACTGCAGCGGTTGAAAAGAACCTAGCCACAGCTCAGGAACAGCTCAACCACTGTTACCAGCGCTGGGAAGATCTAGAAACCGAGTAGCAGGCAGAATAACCTGCGGATATTCCCGCGCGAGCATAGTCAAAAGCCGCGCGGGGCTTTAGAATCAGGTGAACTTTGCATAACAGCCTACATAAAACCTAGAAGACACACTTAGAAGACAATGCCCATGACTGAACAGCACAAACCCTTAATACTCCTGATTCTCGACGGCTTCGGCTATAGCGATATCACTACCCACAACGCCATCAGCAATGCCGACGCACCGGTCTGGCAGGCACTGTGGCAAGAGCGCCCCAAGACGTTGATTCACACCTCCGGTATGGAAGTGGGTCTACCAGAGGGCCAGATGGGCAATTCAGAAGTAGGGCACATGACATTGGGTGCTGGACGAGTGGTCTATCAAAACTTTACCCGCATCAACAAAGCCATTAGCGACGGTGACTTTTTCACTAACCCGGTTTACTGCGACGCCATAGACAAAGCCCAGAGCACCGGCAAAGCCGTGCACATTATGGGCCTGCTCTCTCCCGGCGGCGTTCACAGCCATGAAGACCATATCAAC
>CAJQJT010000243.1 GCA_905478725.1 uncultured Pseudomonadales bacterium | reverse complement strand
GCAAGTCTTGGGGGATGGGCGCACCTTTAGTGAAGCCTATATTACCTTGGTTGGCACTGTGGGCAGCAAAGTGGCGCTGGCGATGATGTCCCAGGATGCCATTCAGGTGGTCTATGACCAGGCTGTTGTCTCAAAAGATCAGGTTTCCGGCGTCAGCCTCGATGAGGAAGCCGCTGATCTGATTCGCTTCCAGCAGGCTTATCAGGCCTCAGCACAAATTATTCAGGTAGCCTCCAAGCTATTTGACTCTATATTAAGCATTCGTTAAGGAGTTGACCGATGAAGGTCTCTACCAGCCAGATATTTGAACGCGCAACGGCGCAGATGGCCGAGCAGCAGGTTAAGGTCGCTGATATGCAGACTCAGCTGGCAACCGGCAAGCAGATGGTTCGACCCAGTGACAATCCTGAGCAGGGCGCATTAATTCAGCGCCTCAACACCGCACTAGATCGCCAAGATGTTTATGCTGGCAACCTCAATGCGATTTCTAACCGCCTAGAAGCTGAAGAAACTGCTTTGATGAGCTCAGAAAATATCCTGCAGCGTGTCCGCGAACTTGCAGTGCAGGCTAATAACGGCACTCTCTCAGCTGATGACCGCATTATTATCGCCACGGAGGTCAGTGCTCTGCGAGATGAACTGGTCTCCCTGGGTAACAGTAAAGATATCTCTGGCAACTATGTGTTTGCTGGAGCCATGACTCAGACAAAACCCTTTGTCGAAAATGTCGGGGGCACAGTGAGTTATCGCGGAGACCAGACTCGCACCATGGTGGCGGTCTCTGACCAGCGTCAGCTGCAACTCAATCGTCCTGGCAATGAGGCCTTTGCCAGTGTGGTTCGTGAAACCGACGGTGTCAGTGCAAGGGTAGGATTTTTCACCGTGATAGATGATTTCACCGCTGCTCTTAATAGCAATGACACTGCGAGTTTGCAGGGTAGTCTGGTTGAAGTTTCCGAGTTAACCCAAAATCTCGCCCTGTCTATTGCTGACGTGGGTAGCCGTATGGGCATATTGGATTCTCAGGCCGACACTCTGGCAGATGCCAAACTGAGATATCAAACACTGCTTTCTAGCGCTGAAGATGTTGACTACGCCAGTGCCATTACTCAGCTGACCGCTGAAATTATGTCTCTAGAAGCGGGGCAGAGCAGCTTTGCCAAGATCTCTCAGCTGAGCCTGTTTGATTACATTCGATAAAGACATTGGTTCTTCGCTGGGCCGATAAAATAGTACAGAGATTAGAGAACCGAGATGGCTGAAACCTCCGCAACGTCAAGCGCAACTGCAACCCCTGTTGCCACAACCAGTACCTCTACCCAGATATTAACCGCTCTGGAGGCGGGCTCTGGTATTGATGTGGTTGCACTGGCGAGAAATCTTACTGACGTCACCAAGCTGCCCCAGACAGAGGCACTGCAGTCAAAAATAGACTCTAGCGACGCTTCGGTATCTGGTTACGCACTGATTGCCCAAGAGATGAGTCTCCTAAAAAGCGCCTTTGAAACCCTCAACGATGCCGACGAACTGGCGATAAGTTCCGGTTCCTCATCCGCTGCTGGCCAAGTGGGCTTCACCGCTATTGCAGGAAATGCTATATCCGGCTCCTATGATGTCATCGTTAGTCAGTTGGCCCAGGGCCAACGCGTGATCTCAGATCAATACAGCTCAAGTACCGCCACTCTTCATTCAACAACCTTCGACATGTCTCTATCAATAGGGGCTACGGTTTCAGGAACCTACACTGAGGTTCTCTCTGAAGCTGATATGCGTACCGCCGTGGCGAATGGCGCAAGCATTACCGCAACTGATGGTGCGGGCAATAATATTGCCGTCAGCCAAAGTGAAATTAATGCCGCTGGTGGCACCTCTACTGGGGCTGAAACTCTGGCCGGTTATGCTGCGGCCCTGCAGACTAAAGCAGCGGCATCTGCAGCCTTTCAATTCACAGCAGCAGTCAATGACAGCGGTGTTACATTTACTCAAAAGACTGCTGGCACAGGCTCCCTTGCCAGTGCTGAAGGTGTGGTCACCGCTGGTATCAGCGCGCTGTCTCCGGTCAGCGGCGTCGCCGCCCAATACAATGTCACCGCCACTGCCGCAGTGACCACCAGCCTAGTGGTCGGCGACGGCGATAATACAGTCACGGTCGATAGCGCCGCCTATACCAGCATCGCGCAACAGGTAACCGCCATTCAAGGTGGCTCCGGCTATGAAAATTTACTGTTTACCGTTGCCGTAAACAGCGCCGGCGATGGCTTTGAATTTAGCTATAAAACCGCTGGTGCGATCACTACCGCGCCAACCATGAGTGGCTCTAACAGTAGTCATACGGTGAGTTCCACACGCGCAGGTGTGACCGCGGTCAACAGTCCAACAGCTACCTCAATTAATGTGGCTACGGCAACTCCGGAGGGCGTAGTCAGTGCCATTAATGCCGCCAATACTGGCGTTACCGCACTGCTGGTGGACACCGGCACTCAGGGCGCCAATTATCGCATCATGCTCACCGGGGGTGAAGGTAGTCAGGCCGTGTTTAGTCTCTCGTCAACGCCGGACTTGGGCTTTGGCGACAGTGGCAACACTATTCGAACCGCTCAAGATGCGGTTATAAATGTTAACGGCCTAGCGCTGACCCGCAGCACTAACGAAATTTCTGATGTCATTTCTGGCGCGACATTTGTGGTCTCCGAAGCCAGTGCTACAGCTGTGCGTCTAAATGTCACCAATGATCAGTCGAGCTTAAAAACAAATCTTAAATCTGTGGTCGCCGCCTATAACAGCTTCAATCAATTGCTCTCTGATTTGACCAGCTCAGCAGCTGATTCAGACCTGTCATATGGTGGCGACCTGGCTCGTGAACAAAGTGCGGTACGCTATATCAAGCAACAGGTGTTTGACAAACTTATGGCCGATTCTTCGAGCAAGAGTGGCTCCATTTCCGCCCTGCGAGATTTGGGTATCAGTGTCGATAGAACCGGCAATCTAACAATGACCGAGGCCACCTTTGATGCGGCGATCGCCAATAGCTACGACGATGTGGCGACCATGTTGTCTGCGGGTACTAGCAACCAGAGTCTTTATAGCACAGATGCTCAAGGCCTGGCTCAGGATGTGGCAACATTGATTGACGGCCTCAATAGCAGTACTGGCATTGTTGCTACACGCAAAGATAGTGCCGAGGACTACAGTGACGACTATGCCTCTGAATTAGTGATTCTTGAAGCGCGAATGGAAAAGGTTTACCAACGCTATTTAACCCAGTTTGCCGCTATGGATTCGATGTTGGAAAAAATTGATGGCACGAAAAATTACCTTACAGGTCAGCTCAAATCACTGGCTAATATGTATAATTCTGATTAATCCCTTTGCCTCGAGCAGGTAAAAAATCAAGGCTGTCCGATCGCGAAATAATTCGTCACTCTCGGGCACAGGCATAGCTAGCTGTCGAAAAAAAACCCAGCACAGTGACTGGGTTTTTTTGTGTTGCTTGCAGTTTGTCTTTTAGCCCTATGTTTAGGACTGCTCAGCAAACTGTTTTTAAAAACCTACTTAAGCAGAGCCAATACTGACTGAGACTGCTGGTTGGCCTGGGCCAACATTGCTGTACCGGCCTGCTGAATAATCTGCGTGCGTGCCAGTTCAGTGGACTCGGTAGCATAGTTTGCATCTTGAACACGGCTGCGCGACGCGGAAGCATTTTGCGATACATTGGCCAGATTATCTACCGCATACTCAAGACGATTTATCGTGGCACCCAAGGTTGCTCTGTGTGAGTTAATCCGATCTAGTGCTCTGTCTAAATAACCCAGAGTAGTGCCTTGGGCAGAACCAGTAATAACCTGGGCGTCCAAATCTACAGTAGATGTACCCGATGCGGCTACATCATTGTCGAGGCCAGTAAACATATCAGTTGTCGCGGTCCCGGCTCCAGTTGCTTCAGTGGCACTATTATCCGTGTTTAAATCGGCAAAGGTCACAGAAATTGTCTGGCTGGCATTAGCGCCAACCTGAAAGGCCACCGCACCTAGTGAGCCATCGAGTAATTTCTGACCATTCCACTCAGTATTAATGGATATTGCGTCGATCTGATCGTCGAGGGCTTGGAACTCGATATCCAGCGATGCAAGATCGTCAGAAGTGTTGGTGCCAGAAGCCGCTTGCACGGTTAGTTCACGCATGCGTTGCAGCATATTACTGACTTCAACCATAGCACCGTCGGCGGTTTGGATCATTGAGATCGCGTCGTTGCCGTTGCGCACAGCTTGGTCTAGGCCACGAATCTGCGAGGTCATTTTAGAGGCGATAGCCAGACCGGCGGCATCATCTGAAGCAGAGTTAATACGCTGGCCGGTTGACAGGCGCTCCATTGATTGACCCATGGCGCGATCATTTTTAGCCAGCGCATTGCTGGTAATGGTTGCTGCAACATTAGTATTGATGACTGACATATTTAAATCCTCTGAAAAAAATAGTTTTAATTTTACTCTGAAATTTTTAGGCACTTAAAAACTTAATCGGCAGCAAGTTTTAAAACTTTAGCTTTATTTATTAACAAATATAAAAAACCCGGCGCAGTGGCCGGGTTTTTTTCTGCTTATTACAATGTGGCGAGGCAAACAGCCCAGCCAATTTTTCGAGGATCTACTTAAGCAGAGCCAGTACTGACTGAGACTGCTGGTTGGCCTGGGCCAACATTGCTGTACCGGCCTGCTGAATAATCTGCGTGCGTGCCAGTTCAGTAGACTCGGTAGCATAGTTTGCATCTTGAACACGGCTGCGCGACGCGGTAGCGTTTTGCGATACATTGGCCAGGTTGTCAACAGCATACTCGAGACGATTTATTGTTGAACCTAAGGTTGCTCTGTGGGAGTTGAGTCGATCAAGGGCGGTGTCTAAATAACCCAGAGTAGTGCCTTGGGCAGAGCCAGTAATTACCTGGGAGTCCAAATCGATGGCTTCCAAGACACCATCCCCGGAGACGGTGTCTGTGCTTGCAGTGGCCGCAGAAAGGTTGGTAAAGATATCCAGGTCCTCAGCAGCGTTAGCGGTTGCACCGGCTACAGTGGCTTCGGCCGTGGCGTCATCACCAAAGTCAGTGTTTAAATCGGCAAAGGAAACAGAGATGGTCTGGC
>CAJQJT010000242.1 GCA_905478725.1 uncultured Pseudomonadales bacterium | reverse complement strand
GCAGATCATTCGAGGTCATAGCCATTCTCATCAGTATTTTTGAGTCGTAAAAAAGCGGGCTGTGCTTCCCATTACAAGGAGCACAGCCCGCTATTGATACTACGCTATTTTAGAAACGGTAGTTAAAGTCAATCCCGTAAGAGTCTTTGGCACTCGGGTGAACAAAAGACCCACCAAACTCAGGCGCTGGAATGATCTCTTCCAGGTACTTTTCGTCGGTGACATTGCGGCCCCAGATAGTCACACCCCAGTTTTCCGCATCAAAGGAGATACGAGCATTGAGTGTGTCATAGGCATCACGCTTGGCTTTACTGAAGTCCTGAGTAATGCTGGCACCAGGATAGAATACCTGCCAGATACTCGGCGTAGCCTCGCCCTGCAAGGTGTGGAATGCCATCTCACCAACATACTGCCAATCCAGGCGTGCCGTCATATTAATCCCAGACCTCACTTCGGTTTCAAACTGCGCACCTAGGTTATAAGTACGATCTGGCGCCTGAGGAGCTTCATTACCAACGGTTGCGGGACGGTGATTGTTGCGCTTGATTTCACTGTCGAGAATACCCATACCGCCAAACATTGAGAGGTTTTCTGTGAGCACGGCGTTAAAGTCCATTTCAAAACCTTGAATCTGCAAGTCTTCAATGGTGGTTACTACGCGCATCAAACCAAAGGGACCAGCATAGAATTCAAAGAACTGGTTGTCTTCAACATCGGTAGAAAAGATCGATGCATTGACTCGCAAGCGGTTATCGAAGAACTCCATCTTGCTGCCAAACTCGATGCTAGTAGACACTTCTTTGTCATACTCATCTTTCACTGACAGCTTGCCATCGACCAGAGCACCAGGATTAGTGCCATCGCCATTATTGTTGTACCAGAAGTCGATCAGCGCCTCGCTACCAATGGAGTTAAAGCCACCACTGCGGAAACCCACACCCCAGCTTGCATAGAGATTGAGATCTTCAGCAGCACTCCAGCTCCAGGTAACCTTGGGCTGAAACTGACTAAAGGTTGCGCTTCGACTTGGGATACCATTTGGGTTTGCAGCAAATGCAGGATTGATAGAACCAGTTGGCTGTGACAACAAGCCTGATCCAGTTTCATTAGGCACCTGATTAGTCACATCGCGTTCTTCACGATCGTAGCGCGCAGCAAAAGCCAGCTCCATATCATCAGTGATATCAAACTCAAGCTGGCCAAATACAGCCATTACCGAAGTATCAAACTGATCACTGAACATTAGGTCAGTTGGATTAGGGCCTGTTGGACCTACATAACCCTGGCGCAAGAAGCCATTGCCCGTATCAGCACCATAGGAAACTGTAACTTCACGCTCGATCTCAGCGGCATAGACACCGGCAATCCAGCTGATTTCAGCATCATCATCTGACGTCAGACGAAGCTCTAAGCTGGTATCGGATTGATTGCGTTCCTGATACTGATAGCCATCACAGGCTGTTGGGGTATAGGGACCATAGATACCAGTAAATTCTTGCCCTATGCCCGACGGGAATACGCCGAATGGGGAGAAGAAGTCACCAAACAAATCAGATCGTCCAGCACCGCCTATTTCGGTAGGCATATTATTCAATGTGGCCCGATCGGTCTGACAGGCATCGGTTAATTCATACCCATAGAATGTGGCACTGGTGCCATCGGACAGCAAATACTCTTCCAAATCACTGTAACTAAGCACTAGGCTGACATCGACACCATCGCGATCCCAATCTGCCTTGACCGAAAACTCAGAGGTTTCCTGCTCATTTTCACCGGGAACATTATTGGAAAAGATAAATTCCTGATCATTAACGTCGGCAAAGAAGGTTGGCCCAAGACCAAAGTCATTGGCAAACGCAGGCAATGCAAACACCGCATTAAAGTTAATCGCACCGCCACTGACTTCGCTCATACCTGCACGAACATCAAAGGACAACTCTTCGTTAACGTCCCAGATCAAACGTCCGCGAACTGTAGTGTCTTCCATAAAATCAACAGATTTGGCACCAGTAAATGAATTACTGTAATGACCATCGGTCTCACGCTGACTGACACTGACACGACCCAGAACACCCTCAGCCAAACCACCGCTTAGGGTTAAACTGGCATTCTTAGAGCCATTGTTACCGGCACCGACTTTAACCTTGCCTTCAAATTCTTCATCGGGGCGGTTAGTGGTGACAATAATAGCTCCAGCCACTGCGTTACGGCCATAGAGTGCGCCCTGAGGGCCTTTAAGCACTTCGATCTGACTCACATCCATCAGCTCTTCGTTAAAGCCATTAGGATTGGTTACCAGCACACCATCGACCACATAGGCAAAGGTGGATTCCGCATCACGGGTTGAAACAATACCGCGAATACTGACCTGTGTATCACCCACGTTAGCGGAGTCAACCATGGTCACATTGGGCATCAGGCTAATAAAGTCAGCTGGACGCTGAATACCGGCACTCTCAATTTGAGCTTCGGTAAAAGCGGTTACTGCTATAGGGACTTCTTGAAGATTTTCAGCACGCTTACGTGCTGATACTACAACTTCTTCGATAGTGATTTCTGCCACCGAGGTGGTTGCTACGCTGGCCAATATCGCCATTGCCATAACGTTTTTACTGTTAATTGGTTTCATGATATTTCCCCTCTTTCATTTTTTATGGTTTTTTTCTATTGTTTTAATATTTATGTTTTTACTGCATTTAAATTAATTACTTTGCACCCACAAACGTCGGTTTCACCGGCGCGGGCAAATTGGTTTCCGCTTCACAGCGACTGCGAATATCTTCCAGATCACCGCCGAAGTTAAACAGCGCAGTGTCAGTACCACGGGCTGCAATAAGCTCAGCACGCAGGATCTCTGTGGCCGCTTGGTCCACGCTAGCATCTACTGCCATAACCACACCGTAACGCTTGGCACCTTCAACAGAGACCAATCGTCGCGCCACATCCTGGCGTACCAACTCAGGATCACGGGCAAAGGGATCGCCCCAGCCACCGCCGCCCCAGGTATTGAAATAGAGCACATCGCCGGTTTTAACTTTGATGCCTTCGACCTTGGCCGGCAGCGACTCTTCAGAGCCATCCACACGGACCAACTTCTTGGTCGAACGCAGTCCAGTTTCACCCCCGAGAACACCCCAGGGATAGGTCAGCCAGCGGTCGTCGTGAATACCAATATCGCCATCACAGAGGAAACGATAGGCCACACTCAAACCATTGCCACCGCGGTGCAAACCTGCACCCCCAGAATCCGTGATGGTTTCATAGCGCTCGATACGCAGCGGGAAATAGGACTCGATAAATTCATTGGGTACGTTAGTGAAGCCAGGCCACAGACTGTGTCCGTCTGGCCCATCACCCACTGGGCGACCGGGAACACCACCAAAGCCAATCTGGAATAGCTGGAACCACTCATTGCCCTTACCTTCACGGCTGTCGTAACCGGAAAAGAACAGGTGGGGTGAATCGGAGAAGCCCGCTGCGTTCAACATCATCTCAGGTGCGCCCATACCCAACAGGGCACCGAGCACATCAAAGATACGACCCAGAGCATGAGTTCTGCCGGACAGTGCCGCAGGATAGTTAGGTTTTAATAATGTGCCCTGAGGAATGCGCACATCCACCAGATCATAGAAACCATCGTTAAACACGATCTGTGGATCCACCACATTAATAGTGAAAGAGCCAAAGAACATTTTGAACATATCTTCGTTGAGGAAGAAGTTCACCGAACTCTGAGCCTGGGGATCGGTGCCGGCAAAATCAAAGATCGCCTTGTCCCCCTCACGCCACATGGTGCACTTAATTTTATAGGGGCCCATACCCATGCCGTCGTCGCAGATATAGTCTTCAAACTCGCGGGGCTCTTCGGGAATAAACATACCGATAATATGCTTCATCGCTTCGTAGTTACGCTGCAACATAATATCCATCGTGGAGAACAGCACATCGTCGCCAAAGCGAACCGCCAATTCCACACAGCGTTTAGCTGCTGTATTACAGGCGGCAACCAATGCATTCAGATCAAAACGGTTCCACTGGGGCGTGCGCACGTTATGCAGAATCAGCTCCAGAAGATCCGCCTGCAAAACACCTTTTTTATACAGCTTAGTGGGCGGAATACGAATACCTTCTTGGAAGATCGTCGTCGCCTGAATAGGAATCGATCCCGGGACCATGCCGCCGTTATCCGACATATGCCCGAACATCGCCGACCAGGCTATATGGCGGCCATCTTTGAAGATGGGTACCAACACCACCCAATCGGGCAAGTGAGAAACTGCCGCATTACACATATAGGGATCGTTGGTGAGGATAATATCCCCCTCTTCGATCTCCTCGTCATAGGCTTCTAAAAAGGGCCCAATAAAGGAACCGAACTGCCCCACTACCATCTTGCCTTCTTTATTAGCGATCATCGGGAAGCAGTCACCCTGCTCACGGATACCTGGAGACATAGCCGTTCTAAACAGCACTGCATCCATCTCCTCACGAGCATTGCGCAGCGCATTCTCAATAATATCGACTGTCACACCGTCTACATCAATACGCTTTAGGGGATCATGGTTAGTTTCTAATAGTCTTGCCGTCATGATTAATTACTCCCCTGCTGGTTTAAAGAGTGCGTGGCTGATGCCTGTGGGTTAATAAGCAGATTGCCGACCTTATCTACGGTGGCAATATAGCCCGGTAAGACTACGGTAGTAGAGTCCATCTCCCCGACAATCGCCGGACCCGCAACTTCCAATCCAGTGCTCAGCTTATTGCGATCATAGATGGTGGAGTCGTACCAGTCCCCCTCATAATAGAAACGGCTGTTGGCAATCTTGCACTCCTCAAGGCTCATACCGGTCTGGCCAATTTGGCGCTCGGCAATGGCCTTGGCTTTTGCTTTGGCGAGAGCACGAATCATCAGAATCTCGTGACCATCATCCAACTTAAAGGTAAATAGCTGCTCATGCTCCGCATCAAATTGACCGGTTAACAGCGCAACGCCCTTCTCCTTCAGCTCAGCTTCGGTAAAGTCGATAGTGATTTGAAAAGCCTGTCCCGCATAACGCAGATCAGCCTGATAGGAAATTTCATGCTCGGAGGCGGGAATATTGTCTTTTAACAGCGCGTCTCCAGCCCTTACCTGTAACTCCATCAGATCCGACGTCAACTGAGCGTCACTGAGATCATTGGCCATGGTCAGATAAGTTCGCGCCGCTTCATCCTGCACCTGAGTGGTGGCATCACCATAGGCACAGAGAACACCGGGTCCCGGTGGAATAATCACCGGCCAGGCATCAGTGAGCACACCCAGTGCATTGGCATGCAATGGTCCTGCTCCACCAAAACCAACCAGAGCGAAGTCACGGGGATCGTAACCCTGTTCAACCGACACCAGACGCAGTGCGCCAAACATGGATTCGTTAGCAATTTTAACAATGCCTTCAGCCGCAGCCATCAGGTCGATACCCATAGCATCAGCAACCGACTGTACTGCCGCTACAGAGGCTTCGCGATTGATTTCCATCTTGCCGCCAAGCTGCACATCCGAGGGTAAATAGCCCAGCACCACATTGGCATCGCAGACAGTAGGCTGAACGCCACCTTTCATATAACAGGCAGGACCGGGAACCGCACCGGCAGACTCAGGGCCTACACGCAGTGCTTTAGTTAACTCTGGAACAAAGGCAATGGAACCGCCGCCAGCTCCTACAGTACGCACATCCACTGAGGGAGCACGAACTCGCACATCCGCAACAATGGTCTCCCGACGCACGCGAGCACGAGAGTTTTGGATCAAGGCCACATCGGTGGAGGTGCCACCCATATCGCAGGTCAAAATATTGTCGTATCCAGCGCGACTGCAGAAGTAAATGGCGCCAGAGACACCCCCAGCAGGACCAGACATCAACATATTCACTGGAGACTCCGCCGAGGCGCGAGCCGAAGCCAGACCGCCATCGGAACGCAGAATCGACAATTGAGTATCGGGACCCATCTTGTCGT
>CAJQJT010000241.1 GCA_905478725.1 uncultured Pseudomonadales bacterium | reverse complement strand
AAGGTGAGCTCGAATCTCTACGTCGCTTTAAAGATGATGCACAAGACGTTCGCAACGGTATGGAATGTGGTATCGGCGTGAAAAACTATAACGATGTGAAACCTGGCGATCTGATTGAAGTCTTTGACGTCACTCAGGTACAGCGCTCACTATAAGCACGGACTGACATGCCAAGAGAATTTACTCGCGCAGAACGCGTATCGGACTCTGTTCAACAAGAGTTAGCCACACTGATACGCAGCGAAGTTCGCGATCCCCGCGTTGGCATGGTCAATGTTACTGAAGTGCAGATCAGTCGCGATCTCGCCTATGGCAAAGTGTTCGTTAACTTTGTTGGCGAGCGTGACCAAGATCAGATCGACGAAGCTATGGCGGCCCTTAACGGGGCATCCGGCTACCTGCGTAAATTGCTCGGCGCCAGCATTCAGTTGCGTATTGTTCCCAAGTTAAATTTTATCTTTGATGAGACCGGTCGTCGCGGCCAGCACCTCTCGGCGCTGATCGATCTGGCTATCTCTAAAGAGATGCCGGCAGATGATGCAGGCTCAGAAGAAACAGCTCAACAAGACCTTGAGTCGGATAGCGAGGAAGCCTAAGTTTGGCTCGCAAGCGCACCCGCGGCCGTTCAGTGAATGGCGTTTTCCTACTCGATAAACCCTTTGGATTATCTTCCAATCACGCCCTTCAGCGTGTCCGGCGTCTCTTCGATGCCAACAAAGCAGGTCATACCGGCAGTCTCGATCCCCTAGCCACTGGCGTGTTGCCAATCTGTCTCGGCGAAGCGACAAAATTTAGCCAGTTTCTACTCGATGCTGAAAAAGGTTATCGCAGTACCTTTAGTTTGGGTCTGCGCACCGAGAGTGGCGATGTTGATGGTGGCGAAGTGTCGCGCATTGATGCCTCCAATATTACCCTGCAGCAAATCGAGCAGGCCGTTGAAACTTTTCGCGGTGATATTCAGCAGGTTCCCTCCATGTACTCGGCGCTCAAACATAATGGTCAGCCGCTGTATAAGCTGGCCCGTCAGGGTATAGAGGTTGAACGTGCGCCCCGCAGTATCACCATCTATGAGTACCATATTCTAGACTTCAGGCCCGGTGTGATTGCCGAGCTGGATGTTGAAGTGCGCTGTAGTAAAGGTACCTATATAAGATCCCTAGCTGATGATCTGGGTCAGATGCTCGGTTGTGGCGCCCATGTCAGTGCATTGCATCGCACTTTGGCCGGGCCCTTTGGTGAATTGGAAACCCTGACTCTGGCGGCTCTCGAAGAGATGCGTGAGAACTGTGAGCCAGAGCAGTTAGACCATCTATTAAAACCCATGGATATAGCCGTTGCCGACCGCATGGCGGTGGAATTGAGCGAAACTGTGGCCACTTATTTTCAGTTGGGTCAAGAAGTAATGTCGGGAGAGGCCTTTCGTAATGGGCAAGAAGGCGATATAGTGCGCGTCTTTCGCGAGGGCGGAGCATTTTTGGGTGTGGCCACGGTCACCGAAGATGGCAGAATCGCCCCTAAAAGATTGGTCGTTGAGACATAACGACTTAAAAATACACGTTAGGTTGTCTGTAAATATGCGCGGGCATCCTGAATTTTTTTAATTTCGCATATTGGAGAAAGTAACATGGCACTGAGTGCAGAAGAAAAAGCAGCAATCGTATCTGAGCATGCAACTTGTGAAAATGACACAGGTTCCCCTGAAGTTCAGGTCGCTCTGCTAACCGTAAACATCAACAAGCTACAGGGCCATTTTGGCGATCACAAAAAAGATCACCATTCACGTCGCGGCCTGATTCGCATGGTAAATCAACGTCGTAAATTGCTCGACTATTTGAAGGGCAAAAATATTGAACGTTACAGCCAGCTGATTAAGAAGCTTGGTTTACGTCGATAACTGTTCTCGGTGCGGCCCTCAAAAGGGGCCGCATTTGTCTATCTGGGCTATTCAGTTTCAGGTGGGCGTCTTGACGAACAGCTAACTAAACCGTTGGAGCTCTGGCCACAGATTCGTTGATCGAGTTACTGATGCATATCCCCGAAGTAGTAAGAAGTATTAAGAAGTAATAAGGGGTATTTATCAGTAACCCGAGCAGCGTAAAAAGGCTCAAAGCGAAGACGCTAAATGGTAAATATACCAAGGTAAAATATGACTCCTATTATTAAATCGTTCAAATACGGTAATCATACCGTCACTCTGGAAACCGGCCGCATCGCGCGCCAGGCAACCGGCGCAGTATTATGTTCAATCGACGACACGTCTGTTCTTTGTACCGTTGTTGGCGCACGTGAAGCTAAGCCCGGTATGGATTTTTTCCCACTGGGTGTTCACTACATTGAGAAAGCCTATGCTGCGGGTAAAATCCCCGGTGGTTTCTTCAAGCGTGAAGGCCGTCCAAATGAGAAAGAAACACTGACCTCACGTTTGATTGACCGTCCGATCCGTCCACTTTTTCCCAACGGCTTTAAAAATGAAGTACAGGTTGTCTGTACTGTTATGTCCGCTGAGAAAAACATCGATCCAGATATTGCTGCCATGATCGGCACCTCTGCTGCACTGTCTATCTCAGGGATTCCGTTTAACGGTCCTGTTGGTGGCGCGCGCGTTGGTTACACCGACGAGCAAGGCTACCTGCTCAACCCAACTTACAGTGAACTGGCTGAGTCCTCGTTGGACATGGTTGTTGCTGGTACCAAAGATGCAGTACTGATGGTTGAATCTGAAGCCAGTGAGCTTTCAGAAGACATCATGTTGGGCGGTGTACTTTTCGCTCACCAAGAAATGCAGTCTGTTATCAGTGTTATCGCTGAACTGGCCGCAGAAGTGGGTAAGCCACGTTGGGATTGGGTTGCAGAAGTTGAAAATGCTGACCTGAAAACGGCGCTTAACGATTTGGTTGGTGCTGATCTAGATGCAGCCTACCAGACACATGATAAGCAAGCCCGTGTAGTCAAGATTAACGCTCTGCGTGATCGTGCCAATGCTCAGCTTATTGTTGACGGCGGTCCAACTGCTGAAGATATTAAAGACTCGTTCAAGAAGCTCGAGAAGAGCATTGTTCGTGGTCGTATCATCCGTGGCGAGTCGCGCATTGATGGTCGTGACACTACTACTGTTCGCGGTATCAACGTTGAAGTTGGCATCTTACCTAAGGTTCACGGTTCTTCACTGTTTACCCGTGGCGAGACTCAGGCAATTGTTGCTGCTACTTTAGGTTCTACCCGTGATGCACAGATGATCGATGCCCTTGAAGGCCGTCGTGATGATCCGTTCATGTTGCACTACAACTTCCCTCCCTACTCAGTAGGCGAAGCCGGTCGTATTGGTTTCACTAGCCGTCGTGAAGTAGGTCACGGTCGTTTAGCCCGTCGTGGTATCAATGCGGTTCTGCCTTCTCCGGAAGAGTTCCCGTATGCCATGCGCGTTGTGGCAGAAATCACTGAATCTAACGGTTCAAGCTCAATGGCCTCAGTTTGTGGTGCAAGCCTCGCGCTGATGGATGCTGGTGTTCCTTTGAAGGCGCCAGTTGCTGGTATCGCTATGGGTCTGGTTAAAGAAGACGCTGGCTTTGCAGTACTGACCGATATTCTAGGCGACGAAGATCACCTCGGCGACATGGACTTTAAAGTAGCTGGTACAGCTGCTGGTATCACTGCACTGCAGATGGATATCAAGATCGAAGGCATCACTGAAGAGATCATGGAACTTGCTCTCGCGCAGGCCATGACCGCGCGTTTGCATATCCTTGACGAGATGAACAAGGTGATTGCTACAGGTCGTGCTGAAGTTGCTGACACTGCTCCGCGTATGGGTGTTATGCAGATCGATTCAGACAAGATCCGTGACGTGATTGGTAAGGGCGGCGCAACTATCCGTGGTCTTTGCGAAGAGCACAACTCAACTATTGATATCGATGACAGTGGTTCGGTTAAGGTTTACTCTGAAGACACTGCTGGTCTGAACGCTGCTATGGACGCAATTGCGGCCATCGTCGCTGATCCAGAGCCAGGTACTATCTACGAAGGTAAGGTTGTACGTATCGTTGAGTTCGGCGCATTCGTTAACTTTATGCCTGGCACTGATGGTCTGGTGCATATCTCTCAGATCGCTCAAGAGCGTGTTGCCAAGGTGACTGATTACCTCAGCGAAGGTCAGACTGTTCGCGTTAAGGTTCTCGAAATTGATAACCGTGGTCGCGTTAAGTTGTCGATCAAAGAAGCTCAGTCGGATGAAGGTACTACACCTGAAGCGCCTGCTGCTCCTGAAGCTCCAGCAGCTTCTGCAGAGACGGCTCCAGAAGCCTAATCTTCAAAAGCGTTTAAAAGATCCCCGGTTGCTTTGGCAGTCGGGGATTTTTTTTGGTTTAAATTTTGCCGACCCTCCGTCAACTGTTCAGTCATTACTGAGCTTGAGTCGCCTATGCCAGACGTATAGTGACCCGTAACACTGTCTCTGGATGAAACAAGCGTGAAGTACTAGTGCCCCTGTTAATCCACCATGGCCTATTTCAGGCTGAGCACAGCTGTTGCCAGATTAACCTTAAGCGTACAGTTTGGCCTGTTAGCTTACCGGCAAAACCCAAAGAAGGAATTTCCTAGGCGATCATCTCAAGGAATGAGGCGTTTCCGATGTTACACAACAGAGCACAACAGAGCACAACAGAGCACAACAGAGCACAACAGAGCACAACAGAGCACAACAGAGCACAACAGGCAGAACACCCCGTCTCTGCACATACACGCCCCCCAATCACCTACGTTGCTGATGTAACGCCTCAGGTCTACCAATCCAGACATCCCGAG
>CAJQJT010000240.1 GCA_905478725.1 uncultured Pseudomonadales bacterium | reverse complement strand
ACCAACAAAAAATGACCACAGTGGCAGCGGGTGTTGGGCCAATAGGTACTGCATACCCACCGCCAGAGAAAACAGGCTGGTTAAAATACCACTGACCAAGGTGACCAGAAAGTTGCCGTTAATATGTCTCCAGGCTGCGGCCAGTCCCTGAGACTTTAGAGTCCTTAGCGCCTGTATATTCAACGACTTAATGCTGTCGATTAGCTCCATATAGATGCCACTGACAAAAGCTATTGTGCCGCCCGAGACCCCGGGGACCACATCGGCAGCGCCCATTGCTAGGCCTTTGGAGAAAAGTAACAGGTATTGTTTGAAACTGCGCATGGCTACCCTAAAGTCTATTTTGTAAATGTCTTCTGTGCGTCCGCCATGCAGCTAGCAGTAAACGGTTCTATTGGGCTAAGCCACCCAACAGCGGAACAAATCTAACCTGTTCGACAATCTCTTCTTCAAACTCGGATGAGTCGCCGATACGGCGCAGAACCCGCAGATCCTGCACATCGCCACTACCCACAGGAATCACCAGTATTCCATCTGGTGCCAGCTGATGTAACAGGTCGTCTGGAATCGCCTGGGGCGCAGCGGTGGTAATAATACCGTTGTATGGCGCGTGGCGCTTCCAGCCAAAACTGCCATCGGAGAGTTCGGCGGTGATATTGCGCAAACCCAACTTGCGAAAACGTTCTTTAGCCTTTATTAGCAGTGGCTCTATGCGTTCCACCGAATAAACCTTATCCACTAACTGCGCTAAAATAGTCGCCTGAAAACCTGAGCCGGTGCCGATTTCAAGGACCTTCTTTAAGGGCCCTCCAGAGAGCAAAATCTCAGTCATACGAGCCACTATGTAGGGCTGAGAAAGGGTCTGGGAGAAGCCGATAGGCAGAGCCGTATCTTCATAGGCGCGATGGGCCAATGCCTCATCGAGAAAGATGTGTCTTGGCGTGACCCGGAAGACATCGAGGATGCGTTGATTGGTGATACCCTGATCTTTCAATCGCTGAATCAGCCGCTCACGCGTGCGCTGGGAGGTCATGCCGACACCAGCCAAATCAATCGAGTTCACTCAAAATCCTCTATTCCTAAAGCCGCCTAGGGCTTATGGGGGTTAGTTTAGAATTAGCCTAAAAATTATCCTGCAAATATATCACAGGGACTCTATTGGAGGGCGGAATAATTCAGCGATCTCGCGGAGAATCACGGTGGCAAAACAGCCCCCAGAGAGGTCAAAACTGAGCTCCAACTGATCCACAGCCAGTCTCTGCCAGTGCATATTTTGCGGTTTCAGTATCAGTGCCCGACGCTCTTGTTTGAGCCCTGCATGTTCCAGTGCGTAACACCATGACTGCCAGGGCTGCAAAATGCTCTGCTCCAATGTCTCGAGGTCACCGCTAGCCGCTGAGCGACCGCGGCCCCAGAGTGGCCCACTGGGTTCAGACTCATGTTCAAAGCACTGGGACCAGCTGTTCTCGCGGAGGCGCTCGGCGAGCACTAGATTGAACAGCCATGAGCGCGCCGCCGACAGATAGATACCGGTACCCCGGCGATTGCCTTTGAGCTGATCCCGTTCGATCAGATCCTGAGCCTGATGCAAGTTGCCACAGTCGTGACCAAAGCGTTGCTCACCAAAATAGTTCGGCACGCCATTGCTGGCGATACTATTGAGTCGGGCATCAATGTCAGTGAATTGCTCGTCAAGCGAAGCGAACTCTGTCAGTACCAGTTTGAAGGTATTGGCCTGATGCATACCGCGGCGCAATTTTTTATTGTTCCGCGCCATACTGAGGATTTCAAAATCACCGTGGATTAACTGTTCCGGAGGAATTTCCTTACCGGGCAAATAGAGGCTGAACCACTGGGTAGTCACCGCAAAGCGATCTTTCATACCACAGTAGCTGACATCATTGCGCTTGATTCCTGCCAGCTCAGCCAGTAGCCCAGCCACCCACTGAGTGTTTTGGTCGCGCTTGCGGATATGCACAAACAGATGTTCGCCCTCACCCGTAGGCTCGAAGCCCAGTATTTCATCGACCTGAAAGTCCTCTGGGCGACTGCGGTATTGGGCGCGGCCAAAGGACGCGGGGAACAGGTGCGGGAAACGCTGAAAATCGAACGTTTGAGAGCCGGGGGCTTGAGAGTCGATAATGTTTAGTCCGAGAAAAGTAGTATGTAATTGATGCTGATAATTTCAGCTTTTAGGCAGCTTTAAGAGGAAACCAATAAAGCCACGGCATGACAGGCGATGCCTTCCTTGCGTCCGGCAAAGCCAAGCTCTTCGGTGGTGGTCGCTTTGATATTAATCTGATCAATATTGCAGCCCATGTCTGCCGACAAATTGAGACGCATTTTATCCAGATGCGGCAACATTTTTGGTTGTTGGGCGACAATGGTGATATCCGCATTGCCCAGCTTATAGCCTTTGGTCGCAATCATGGCGACCACTGCCAATAGCAGCTGACGGCTATTGGCCCCTTCCCACTTAACATCTGTATCCGGAAAATGCTGGCCTATATCTCCCAGCGCCGCCGCGCCGAGCAGGGCATCAATCAGGGCGTGAATCAGCACATCGCCGTCTGAATGGGCCACAAAGCTGTGCTCATAGGGGATGCTCACTCCGCCCAGCATCAGCTTATCCCCGGGACCGAATCGGTGCACATCGTAACCATGTCCTATACGCATTGTTCAGTCTCCTGTTGCTTCATGATCGCCGCAGCGATAACCAGATCTTCGCGATGTGTAATTTTTATATTGTCGCGACGACCTTCGATGATTTTTGCCTGCTTGCCCAAATACCCTATGGCCGATGATTCATCAGTGGGCATCTGGCCATCACTGAGCATGGTCTCAAGGGCTTTCAACAACAGTCCATAGCGAAACATTTGCGGGGTTTGCGCTGCGCGATAGAGGCTGCGATCTGGAGTTGCTTGAATATGACTATCGGTGCCGATAGTCTTTAAAGTATCAGTGACCGAAGTGGCGAGTATGCCACCCACAGGATGGTCCGCTAACTCGCTGATCAACTTATTAATATCACCACTGGTTATACAGGGCCGCGCCATGTCATGCACTAATACCCAGTCACTGCTGTCAGCTTGATCCTCGATAGCAAGCAACCCCTGAAGCACCGAGTGAACCCGTTCAGAACCCCCGGTAACCAGTTCGACCTTAGAATCACTGGCCGCTGGAATCTGCCCCCAGTAGGGTGAGGTGATATCGCAGGGAACAATTATTTTTGTAATAGCGGAAATTTTTAGCAGACGACTGAGGCTGTGCTGAGCAATCAGGTGATCACCAAGCAGCTGAAACTGTTTCGCTAAGTCTGTGCCAAAACGCTGACCACTTCCGGCGGCGGGGACAATGGCCCAATACTTGGGGCCAGTCATTGTTGACTGTCCTGGGTTGGCCGCGGCGACTGATTTTTATCGATCACCAGATAGAAGGTTTCACCCTGCTTGATCATACCCAAATCAGCACGGGCTTTTTCTTCGATGGCATCGAGATTGTTTTTTAGGCTCTCCACATCAGTGGCAATCTGCTGATTGCGCTGACGCAGAGTTTGATTTTCATCTTCTTGCTGCTGCAGCTGTCGATTGAGCTCGGCACGATGGGCGAGACTGCCCTCACCGACCCACAGTCGCCACTGTAGACCAGCCAGAAGAACAACTAAGATAATGATTAACCAGCGCATGCAGGCATTCTATTCGCTTTTCGGATATTTGCCCATCAACCACTGTGCTGTTTACCTGGAAATTAGTAAACAGCGCAAAAGCCAATGGGCGACAATGCCAAGGCGGAAAATTACTGAGCGGCTTTAAATTCTGCCAAACCACGGTACTGAGCCTGTTCGCCCAATTCCGCTTCGATGCGCAACAGACGGTTGTACTTGGCAACACGATCCGAGCGACAGAGTGAACCGGTTTTAATCTGGCCGGCAGCAGTAGCTACAGCCAAATCGGCAATAGTGGTATCTTCAGTCTCGCCAGAGCGGTGAGAAATAACTGCGGTGTAACCCGCTTCTTTGGCCATTGCGATGGCATCGAGAGTCTCAGACAGAGTACCGATCTGATTGAATTTGATCAGAATGGAGTTGGCTACGCCCAGTTCGATACCACGACGCAAGATACTCGTGTTGGTAACAAACAAATCATCGCCCACTAACTGAATACGCTCGCCGAGTTTTTCAGTCTGGTACTTCCAGCCATCCCAATCAGACTCATCGAGGCCGTCTTCAATGGAGATGATCGGATAGACATCGCAGAGCTCAGCTAGGTAGTCACTAAAGCCTTCGGAGCTAAAGACCACGCCTTCACCGGAGAGATTGTAGTGACCATCTTTGTAGAACTCAGAGGCTGCACAATCCAGCGCCAAAGTAACGTCTTTACCCAACTCATAACCAGCAGCTTCAGTGGCGATCTTGATCACCGCCAGTGCTTCAGCATTGGATGCCAAATTAGGGGCAAAACCACCCTCATCACCCACTGCAGTGTTCAAACCTTTGCTGCTGAGGACTTTTTTCAACTGATGGAAGATCTCAGTACCCACCTGAAGTGCTTCAGCGAAGCTTTTCGCGCCAACTGGCTGGACCATAAATTCTTGGATATCAACATTGTTATCGGCGTGCTCGCCGCCGTTGATAATATTCATCATCGGCACAGGCATGCTGTACTGGCCTGGAGTACCGTTAACATTGGCTATGTGGGCATAGAGAGGAATGCCCTGATCAATGGCGGCAGCTTTGGCGGCGGCCAGAGAAACGGCGAGGATCGCATTGGCGCCCAAGGTCGCTTTGTTCTCAGTGCCATCTGCATCGATCATCAACTTGTCCAGCTGACGCTGTTCAGCCACATCTTGGCCAACCAACAGCGCTTTGATAGTGGTATTGATATTGTTTACGGCGGTCAATACGCCCTTACCCAGATAGCGGCTGCTGTCGCCATCGCGCAACTCAAGGGCTTCACGAGAACCGGTTGAGGCACCGGATGGAGCATTAGCCGTTCCAACAACACCATTCTCCAAGATCACATCCGCTTGCACAGTAGGGTTGCCGCGGGAATCAAGAATTTCAAACGCCTGAATATCTACAATGTTGCTCATTTACTATTTTCTCCAATATCGATAATGGTATGCGCAAAGGGGGTTGCACATGATGATATGTAACAATTGGTTTAACGGCGCACTGAGACAGGGGTAAAGCCTCATGGGCGAGTTTAAATAATGCCGAGATCGTCCTGGGATTTTATCAGGTCATCAAAGGCTTTCATTTGCGCGAGAAATGGCTCGAGCTTATCTAGGGGTAAAGCACTGGGGCCATCACAGCGCGCCTGATCCGGGTGCGGATGAGCCTCAAGGAATAGACCGGCAATACCTACGGCAATACCGGCACGACCCAGCTCAGCTACCTGATGACGACGACCGCCAGAGGCTGCGCCCAAGGGATCTCGACACTGCAGTGCGTGAGTCACATCAAATATTAACGGCAAGCCGCCACTGACATCTTTCATGGTGCGAAAACCGAGCATATCCACAACCAGGTTGTCGTAGCCCATGCAGGTGCCGCGCTCGCAGAGCATAATCTGATCATTGCCACACTCACGGAACTTATCAACGATGTTGCCCATCTGGCCGGGACTTAAAAACTGTGGTTTCTTAACATTGATCACCGCACCGGTTGCCGCCATAGCCTTGACCAAATCGGTCTGGCGAGCGAGAAATGCAGGCAGCTGAATCACATCACAGACTTCCGCCACAGGCTTGGCCTGTTCGATTTCATGGACATCGGTGATCAGGGGAATATTAAAAGTCTGTTTAATTTCCTGGAATATTTTCAATCCTTCATCGAGGCCGGGGCCACGATAGGAGTTAATCGATGAGCGATTGGCCTTATCAAAAGAAGCCTTAAACACGTAGGGAATACCGAGCTTTTCAGTGGCCCGAACATAGGCTTCAGCAATCTGCATAGCCATGTCCCGCGATTCAAGCACGTTCATGCCCCCGAACAACACCATGGGCGCATCATTGCTAACGCCTATATCCGCTACCTGAATCGTCACTGCGCTCATTACTTGGCTTCCTCGCTTGATGACTGCTTTTGATAATCCCGTGCCGCGTTTACAAAGCCTTCAAACAGAGGATGGCCGTCACGAGGTGTAGAATTAAATTCCGGGTGGAACTGGCTGGCAAAGAACCAGGGATGATTAGGCAATTCAATAGTCTCTACCAAAGTCTTGTCGTGAGACAGACCGCCAATCACCAGACCGGCTTCTTTTAGTGCTGGCAAGTAATTATTGTTTACCTCAAAGCGATGACGGTGACGTTCTTCCACCTGATCAGCCCCATAAATACCCTGAGCCATAGAGCCGGGAACCAGATGACAGACCTGAGAGCCGAGGCGCATGGTGCCGCCGAGATCCGAGTCTTCGGTACGCGACTCTTTGTTGCCAGAGGCATCGATCCATTCAGCAATCAGACCAACCACTGGGTTAGCTGTTGCGGGATCAAATTCGGTGCTGTTAGCCCCTTCCAGGCCACAGACATTGCGCGCATATTCAATGATCGCAATCTGCATACCCAGGCAGATGCCCAGATAGGGAATATTGTTTTCACGGGCTGTTTTAACCGCGAAGATTTTGCCATCGGTGCCTCGAGTACCAAAACCGCCAGGCACCAGAATAGCGTCAACGCCATCCAGCAGTGAGTGATCCTGCTCCAATCGCTCGGAGTCGATATAGCGAACTTTGACCTTAGTCTTGTTGTGAATACCTGCGTGAGTCAAAGCTTCAGTAACAGACTTGTAGGCGTCCAGCAGTTCCATGTACTTGCCGACCATGGCGATAGTCACCTGACCGTCGGAGTGCAACTGGCTCTGAACCACGAAATCCCACTCGCTGAGATCCGCATCAGGCACGTCCAACTCAAAGCGATCCACAACAAACTGATCCAAGCCGCGCTCATGGAGCATACGTGGAATTTGGTAAATGCTCACCGCATCTATAACCGGAATCACCGCACGCTCTTCAACGTTGGTGAACAGAGAGATTTTCTGGCGCTGACTTTCTTCAATTGGTACTTCAGAGCGGCACAGCAGCACATCAGGTTGCAGGCCAATGGAACGCATTTCTTTGACCGAATGCTGGGTTGGCTTAGTCTTAGTTTCTCCGGCAGAAGCGATATAGGGCACCAGTGTGAGGTGCAACAGCAGCGCACGCTTATGACCCAGCTCAACTTTAAGCTGACGTACCGCTTCAAGGAAAGGTTGTGACTCGATATCACCGACAGTGCCACCGATCTCAACCACGGCAATATCTGCATCGCCAGCACCGGCGTAGACACGGCGCTTAATTTCGTTGGTCAGGTGCGGGATAACCTGCACAGTGCCGCCAAGATAGTCACCGCGACGTTCACGGCGCAGAACCGTCTCGTAAACCTGGCCACTGGTGAAGTTGTTATTTTTAGTCATCTTTGAACGCAGAAAGCGCTCGTAGTGACCGAGATCCAGATCCGTCTCAGCGCCGTCTTCAGTCACATAGACTTCACCGTGCTGATAGGGACTCATGGTTCCGGGGTCGACATTTAAATAGGGGTCAAGCTTGAGGATTGTGACGTTAAGTCCGCGGGATTCCAAAACAGCAGCCAGCGATGCAGCTGATATACCTTTACCCAAAGACGAGACAACACCACCGGTAACAAAAATAAAACGTGTCATAAAGACCCTGTAAAACTACGATTCTGTGCCCAAATAGAAGTGCATTCCATCAGAACAGAATCTTGAAAAATGTAATCGAGAAAGGCTTGTTTGGTCGTGAAATTGACCGAGACCCACCCTACCTAAGATGGGAGAGTAGATTAACAGAAAGGTATAGAGGTTTCTACAGAGAGTTTGTCTGCCAGAGGATTTTTAAGCCTTCTATTTCTGGCCCAGCCTGCCAGCCCTCACAGACCCATAGATTGCCCACAGCGACCAGGTGCTGGTCGAGATAAAACAATGGCACGCGCTCCCGCCACCAAGGCTCTAAGCCGTATTCCTGAAGCAATTTCTTGAGACTGCTGGAATGCTCGCGACCCAGCGGCTTGCAGCGTTCGCCACCCTGGCGAAAGCGCTCTTCCTAGCGCTCAACATTA
>CAJQJT010000239.1 GCA_905478725.1 uncultured Pseudomonadales bacterium | reverse complement strand
TAATAAACGCCAAAACTAGGGCGCGCATCGTAGACTTAGCGGCCAAACACAACTACCAAATCAATGAGAATGCACGTAATTTTCGCCTCCAGAAAACCAATGTGATTGCCGTTGTACTGATGCTTGATGTGAAGTCAGAGCAACACACCTCGGATATGTTTTTCCTTGAAATGTTAGGTGCTATTGCCGATGCACTGTCAGTGCAAAACTATGATTTATTGCTCGCTAACTCGCCGATGACCAATGTCTTAGATATCCACAACAGCCGGATATTCAGGCAGTCTGACGGCATTGTTTTTATCGGTCAGGGTAATCAGCATAAGCAGCTCAATGAGTTTTCTGACCTCGACAAGCCAATGGTCGTTTGGGGCTCTAATTTACCGGATCGGCGCTACTGCACCGTGGGTGCAGACAATGTGGTGGGAGGCTATTTGGCCACCAAACACCTATTAAATCTGGGGCGCAAGCACATTGTGTTTATGGGTGATATTAATATGCCCGAGCCCAAACAGCGCTTTGAAGGCTATTTAAAGGCGCTCAAAGAGAAGGGTGTAAAGTTTGATAAGCGGCTACAGATTGATGTGCCCTTTGAGATGTCTCACGCCAGTGAGGCAATCAATGATCTGCTGCAGCAAAAGATCTCCTTCGATGGCGCTGTGTGCTGTAGTGACTTGATCGCCCTGAGCGCAATTGCTGCGCTCACTGAGAGTGGCCTGCGTGTACCAGAAGATGTGGCTGTGGTGGGCTATGATGATATTGCTCTGGCGGGTTACAGCAGTCCATCTCTGACCACAGTGCGGCAGAATATTGTTCAGGGTGGGCGTATTTTGGTGCAAAAGCTGATGGCACAGATCAATGGCGACACTGTGACTGACTCGGTTTTGAAGACCGAGTTGATTGTGCGTCGCTCCAGCGGCGCCTGGTAGCACTCCTCTCCTCTCAAAATATTTCTTTGCGCTTTATAAGCCGTATTTCTGCGACTAAACCCCCAGTTTTTTCAATACCTTAATGGGATTTTCAAAGGTCACTTCTCGTAAAAAGCAGGTGGAATAGTTCATGCAATCGATTGATTTATGCTTGCAAACGATTGCATTTTGATGTTTTATGTCAACTAGGTTGATTTTTAAGGGCTCTATTTAAGCATGAGCCATCTAGTCAACTTGAAGTCATCGACCATCGGTGACGTTTGAATAACTAGTAGGCAGAGACGGATTGTTTGAAAGGCAAGAGCGGGAATAAAGCTTTTCAACTTGGCGCTGAGTCTGCTAGCTATGGTTTTTTTAAACTACTCTGTTGCGCTGCAAGATATGTGCAAATTATTAATAAAAAGTTGGGGGAAGTTCATGAAATATTTCGTTAAATCTAAAATTGCTATGTCCATTGCCGGAACATTGACTCTGGGTCTGGCACTGCCAGCTATGGCTGGTACGCTCGACGAAATCATCGTTACTGGTAAGCCTGGTAGCGGCGTTTCTAAGTTTGAATCAACAGTGTCTGTTAACACACTAAGCGCTGATGAAGTGATGAAGATGGCTCCACGTTCTGCCGCAGAAGTACTGCGTGCAATTCCTGGTGTGCGTTCTGAATCATCTGCCGGTGAAGGCAACACTAACATCGCGGTTCGCGGTGTACCCATCGCTTCTGGCGGTTCTAAGTTTGTTCAGTTGCAAGAAGACGGCATGCCGATTCTTCAGTTTGGCGATATCATCGTTGGTACTTCTGATCAGTTCTTGCGTCTCGATGACACATTGCAGCGTGTTGAAGTATTGAAAGGCAGCTCTGCTGCGACTCTGGCAAGCAACGCGCCTGCTGGTGTGATTAACTTTATCAGTAAGACTGGCGAAGTTGAGGGTGGCAGTGTCACTGTTTCAACTGGCCTGGATTACGATCTGTTTAAAACAAGCTTTGACTACGGCGGCGCACTGAATGAAGACTGGCGCTTCCATGTCGGCGGTTTTTACCGTGAAGGCGAAGGCGCTCGTGAAGTGGGTTTCAATGCGTCTAAGGGTGGCCAGATTAAAGCTAACCTGACACGCGAATTTGAAAATGGTTACTTCCGTTTATACGCTAAGTATTTAAACGACAGCGTGCCAACTTACCTACCAATGCCAATCAAAGCGTCGCAAGATAGCATCGCTGGTTTTGATGCGGGTTCCGGTTCCAATATCTCTAATGACCTTCGTGATGTGCTGAGTGTTGGCGCAACTGGTGGCGGCCGCAGAAGTGGGATTGATAACGGCAACCACAGTGACTCAACTTCCTTCGGCGCAGAGTTTGTTATGGATCTGTCTGACGATCTGACCTTGACTGAGAAGTTCCGTTACAGCCAAAACTCCGGTACCTTCTTTGGCGCATTTACTGCCAGCATTGGCGGTGCAACAGATGTTGCTAATATTTCAAGTGCTCTCGCAGGTACAGGCGCTAACGGCCTAGGTTATATCTCTGGCGCTAATGCCGGTGTTGAGTTGACTGCTGCCGAGATGGCTAATCTTAATGGCAATGGTTTGATCCAGAACATTCGCACTTTCGATAACGATCTGGAAAGCCTGAATAACTTCACCAACGACCTTCAGCTGACCAAGTCTTTCGATGATATGACTGTGACCTTTGGTTACTATAAAGCGACTCAGGAAATTGACGTTAACTGGTACTGGCAGACTTTTGTTCAGGACGTGTCTAACAATGCTCGCCTGATGAATGTCTATGCCGATGGTGTGCAGTTGACTGAAAACGGCCAGCTCGCCTATAGCCAGCCTGATTGGGGCGGATGCTGTACTCGTGATACTGCGTTAGAAGCTGATCTTGATGCGGTCTATATTGCGATTAACCGTCAGGTTTCTGATGCCTTGACTATTGATGCAAGCATCCGTTATGACAGCGGTGAAGCAACCGGTCATTACTCTGGTGGCACTACTGTTGCTGCGGACCTTAACAATGACGGCACCAGTGTTGGTCAATTAGCTGAAAGCTTTGTCACATTCCTTAACACTGCAGGCACTGCGTCTTCAGGTTTTGAATATGACTGGAGCTACATGTCTTACTCTTTGGCCGCAAACTACGAACTGTCTGACGATATGGCTGTATTTGGTAGTATTTCTAAGGGTTCACGGGTTAACGCTGATCGCTTAGGTGATGGTGGGTTCTACAGCAACGGTACTGCCGCTAATGGTTCGGTTGAGAATGAGTTAACCTCATTTGAATTTGGTGCCAAAGTGGATCAGGACGACTACAGCTTGTTTGCAACATTGTTCTATGTTGAAACAGACGATGTTAACTCTGAGTCAACTAATGCTAACGGCGGCGCACGCGTTCGCGGTTACGAGTCAACTGGTTTAGAGGTTGAGGCTAGCACAAAGATTGGTGAGATTGATCTGCGCGGCAGCATGACTTGGACTGATGCTGAAATCGTTTCTTCTAATGACGCGTCTATTATTGGCAACACTCCGCGTCGTCAGGCTGACTTTGTTTGGAGCCTGTCTCCTAGCTACCAGTTTGGTGAGCACTTCGTAGGTGCAACATTGATTGGTACTACTGACTCTTACGGTCAGGACAACAATGCTTACACTATGGATGGTTATACCTACATCAACTTGTTTGCCGACTTTGCTCTGGCGGAAGGCCTGAAGCTGCAAATGTCTGTCAACAATGTTACTGATCAGATTGGTATCACTGAAGACGAAGGTCAGATTCACACAGTAGATGGTAATGACTACATTCGAGCTCGCTCGATTGCTGGTCGCACT
>CAJQJT010000238.1 GCA_905478725.1 uncultured Pseudomonadales bacterium | reverse complement strand
ATTGCTTGGTGTGGCTCCAAAGTTTACTTGGCCAACTCTAAATCCTTCCGAGGCCGTGGCATAGAGATGTACATCGTCAGTTACATGGTAAGAGGCTGAGACTTTTGGTGTAAATGAGCTAGAGGTCTCTTCTTGCAGGGGAGTAGGAAAAGATCCACCAAGAAGGAGTCCTTCAAAAACAGGGTTTTGAAACTCAAATGTGTTATCAAACCAACGCCCACCGGCGGTGATACTTAGTTGATCAGAAATCTCATAAGTCACTTCTCCAAAAACTGCTTTTTCAGTGATATGAGGCAGATAAACTCCCGCCACTACCGACTCATCGAGAATCGTTGCAGTCCAGCTTTCAACCGTATCTATATCTTGTTCAAGAAAGAATGCTCCAACAGTCCATAGCAACTGGCCTTCACCTTGAGAGCTAAGCCGAATTTCCTGAGCAAATGATTTAACATCATCGGTAACCGAATGCGAAACATCGTCAATATCAAGCCCCGTATCGAAAAAAGTATCTGTTATTTCACCGACATCCCGGGTTATTCTTGAATCTCGCTCTGAATAAGTAGTAGACGAGGTGAGCAACATAGATCCTAAACTATAGTCAGCACTTAGGTTAAATATGCTGATACTTACATCAGATGCGGCCCTTAATGGCCCACTATATTGATACGGCCCACCATCCGCCGCCTCGCGAAATACTGCAGAACCGTTATCTACAACATCAGCCTGGTGTGTTGCAGTAAAACGAAGAGCTAGATCATCATTAGGTGTGTAGGCTAGCATTACCCGACCACCCTCTGTTTCACCACCATTAATATTTTTCTCATTGTGACGAGTATTATCTACATAGCCTCCATCATTGCGCTTAAATGCCACGACTCGCAGTGCTAGCTCGTCGTCAACCAACGGGACGTTAAGCATTGCATTGATACTATTACCATCGTCGCCACCTTGAGTAAATGACTGACCTATATCAACACTGGACTGGAACTCTGAAGCATTTGGTTTATTGGTAATAACTCTCAAAGCTCCACCCAGAGCGCCAGAGCCAAACAAGGTTCCCTGAGGGCCTCTAAGAACTTCTACGCGCTCTATATCAAAAGTACTTGGATCAGTGTTAGTCCAGGCTCCCCATCGACTAAGGGAAGGCAAATCATCAATATAAATGGCTGTGGTACTCTGCTGATCACCAAAGGTTGTACTACCTGTAGAAACACCACGGATAATGATTGGGCTGCGACCACGACCTAGAGCGTTGTAATTAACCCCAGGTATCTGCGCCAAGTAATCCTGCGCGCCCACAGCACCAATTCGATTTAAATCATCACCCGTAAGCGCAGACAAGCTCATCGCAACATCCTGAAGATCCTGCTCACGCTTATTAGCAGTTACCGTTATCTCTTCAATTCCGGAGTTGCGATAAGCCTTTTTTTCAGCGGCTCCCATGCCGGCATCACCAGCCGCGATGTTAGCGCGAGATATATTTCTTTCGCTCTCAGTAGAAACTACCATAAATACTTTGTCATCGCTTTTTTCAGCGACTAAATTTGCTCCGGCCAACATTGTTGTTAGTGCCTCCTGGCGAGTGTATTCCCCTTTAAGACCGCTCATGGTTTTATTGGCCACGAGCGATGGAGAAAATAGAATCTCGCTATTAGTTTCCATGGCGAAAACCTTTAATGCTTCACTCATAGTATTCGGTGCAATATCATAATATTGAAGATCATTTTCAGCAGCCTGAATCAAACCTGTTGAGGCAGATAGGCCAAGAGATATTGCGATAACTTTTGTAAGTAATTTAATTTTAAAAAAAGAGCTTGAGTTAGCTTTTATAAAAGAAACGTTCATTCCTACTTTCTCCTTGACTGACTTAATGTTTATAGTATTTTTTATCACTGCTTACTACACAAAATTACGCAAATATAGGCAGTTATGATCAGTGCAGAAAAGATTAAAATAATCAGTTTAAACTGGCTGAAGAGTGTATTTCGGCATGGCAGTTTTTTAGATAAAGAAAAGATAAGGGATATTAATATAGAATTTTATTTCTCGAATTATGGTAAAAATAAAATTCTATATTGAGCCTATATAAAATAGTCAAGAAAGGGAATTATTACAAGTTAGTGGTTATAGAATTTTATCAGAAGACTTTGAAATAAGACCTTCTTTAGCAGCATAGAGAACAGCTGCAGGAAGTGTTAAGACACCAAATTTTGATTTAATTTTGGCCACATACTTGTTTGCTGTATGCACTGAAATACTGAGTATATCGGCTGCTTCATAAAGCGTTACATCCTCCCCCGCCAGTAAATTCAGCAACTGCAGTGGCTTTACAAGGACAGTGGACTCTATGATGTCGTCACTTATGGGTGATAGAGATGAGTCTAAGTCATTGGAATCTGAGCTGTTGTAATCAGCCCTGGGAGACCGGACATTTAGGGATTCGTCAAGCAGGTTGGTATTGTATTGAGGGGATTCTACTCGATAATCAAACCGTTCGACTCTGGAATAAATAGTAGGCCTGCAATCAATGACGGGCAGATACAAACCTCTTATCAATAAAATTTTACTCGATACATCTCCGCCTATTTTGGATTTATTCTCAATGCCACTCATATTGCAAGCCAGCCTGTATGAAGCACTACAGACGACTACCTGTTGAGATAAGGCCCGGAACTGAAATAGCGGCTCGGCACAGCTGAATCCGGGCAATATAATCAAACTAAAAAGCAGTTTAAGTTCTGGTCTCAAAGAAATCACCAATTAAGAATCAAATAGGTTTTGTCTTAATTAGCATAGAGACTAATGTGGACTAAAACCCTTTTTGAAATAAGCATAACCGCCAAGCTTGACGTAAATCAACAGCGGACGTAAGAAATTCTCAGCATCAAAAAGCCTATTTATAGCCGAGCCTTAATGGAACTTTATACCTTAGATCGTATATTACTTGTTGCAGAAGCTTCATCACTGTCGCTGGAGATAAGCACTAAATTACCACGCTGATCTGTTGTCAATTGCAGGGAAAAATAACTCTGCAATGCCTGAAGTGCATTACCATCCGGGCCTACGTTAAATACTCCCGTCACCCGAATTGATCTCAACGATCGATCACCTATAACAATCTTTGTCTTTGAGTAACGATTGAGTTCGGATACCACCTCCGCGAGGGTATGATTTTCAAACACCAACCGACCTTCCTGCCAAGCCACAGACTGAGGAATGTCTACAATATTGGCCTTTGATATGCCTTTTATGGAGTAAGCCAGCTGCTGCCCTATATGATTGGGTTGGGTGGGGGTATGAGTAATAGTTGTCATCTGGTCTTGTTGCTCAACCGCTACCCTGCCCTCAATCAGGGTCACCAACACATCAGAGGGTGTCTTCTTGACCACAAAGGCAGTACCCAAGGCGGTAATTTTGCCGATACCGGCCATAACGCTAAATGGACGATCGGCATCATGGGCGACATTGAAACGCGCCTGGCCCCGCACGAGACTGACATGTCTTGTTTCTGGTGAAAAGTCGGCAATGATGCGTGTCTGAGTGTCGAGAAAAATAACAGAGCCATCACTGAGTGTGAATTTTTTACGCTCGCCGATATGGGTTTCATAGACATCTCCAGCAATAGCCACTTGAGAGCTTGTTCCGTACCCTAGGTGCAGGCTACCGATGGCGACCAATGTAAATGATGCCGCGATAACTGCATGAGTCCAGCGAATATTGAGAAAGCTAAACAGTCCAGAGCGCCGCTCTTTGGCCATTACCTTACCCAGCCTATCGGGGCGGACAGTTTGTCGCGCAGCAATAATTTCCGGCGTATTCGAAAAACGTCCAGTGATTTCCCATAGAACTTCTAATTCTTCGTAGGCACGCTGATGCTTAGAGTCGGCTTGCATCCAGGACTCGTGTTCCGCCATGACTGCGGCGCTGATGTCACCAGCACCAAGCCGGATAAACCATCTCTCAGCATGGCTTTGGATAAGCCTGTCTTCATCAGTCTCAGCTGGGCTGTAACTACTTTTTGTCATTGGGGTTCCTTCAACATTTCCTTCATGCGCTTAAGTGCAATCATCATATATTTCTCAACCGCACTCACACTAATGGAACAGTGGGTTGCTATCTGAATATAGGTCAAACTTTCATAGCGGCTGAGTATAAAAACTTCGCGAACTCGTGGACTCAGGCTCTCAAGTAATCTTAGATAATATTCATAGAGCTCTTCACCGCGAACTATATCCTGAGGTGTTATGGCGTCCTCCCGTGCTAAATCCTCGTCATACTCAACATGCATATCATGATGCCGGACCTTCTCCCTGCGCAATCGATCGCGCAGTACACTCCAGGCAATGGTAAACATGTAAGCATCGCTGTATTCGCTGAGTGCGATGTCGCGCCGCTTCCAAATCTTACAAAACACCTCTTGAGTGAGTTCCTCTGCGTCCCATGTGTTGCGTGACCTTCGCATAAAGAAGCTCACTAAGGTTCTTTGATATTGATCTACGAGTGCTTTCATAATTAGCACGTTCCTCCCTGGAACTGATTTTTATGCATTCCTACAGAGCCTGTACCGACTCTTTTCTCTACAGCTGAATTAGGCCTTTCCTGATTGCCAGATAGACCGCATGTGCCTGGGAACCTGTTCCCAAAGCCTGTTTTGCCAACGCCATATGTTTGTTTGCAGTGTCGAGACTAATGCAAAGATTATCTGCCGCTTCCGCCAGTGATAGATCACACTTGGCCATGGTGGAGAGTAACCGTAACGCCTTTGGCTTGATTTCGTTTTCAGGTCTGATGTGATTAAACCTCTGTTCATTGAGAAAATTTACGGCATCCGCAAGAACCTTCAATAAGGGACCATATCGTTTTGCCTTGATGCGGAATTCAGCGTCATCCATGCCAATTGCCATGACCGTTAAAACACCTCGATCCTGACTGGCTTTTTGGGTGCTTTTTACCGGAATGACATAGGCATTAGTCACGCCGTAACTCTTGTAGAGGGCAATTATCTCTTCGTTTTTCTTGAACGTGTAAGTCATCACTGGCGAGCTTTTAATCGTGTCTGTGACCATAGACAGAAGGATTGGATCGCCTATCCCGCAATGGATGTAATCAAGCACCATGTCGAAACGGCAGTAACCTTCATCTTCATAGGCCTTAAATAATTCATCTGGAAGTGAGCTATGGGGAGCCTCAATAGTACCCAAACCGGTTTTACAGATTAACGCATAATCGCTAAACCCAAGCCCTGTGAGTATTTGCATAATTTCCGCATGAAACTCATCAACCGTTTCAACACTGCTCAAATTCCGTATGTAATCAATTTGGCTTATCAAAATACCAAGGGTTTGATCACCTTCATCTTCGGAAATAACAAGCTCTCCGGCTTCGAGAAAATTCACTGGTTTTTGATAACCCATTTTCAACAACGACTGACACTGTGACGTCATACTTCAATATCCTTATTAGACAATGGCGGTATGAAAGATCATAAGTAAGAATATAGCGTTGAACAATTACATGTATCGGTGGACCTGGGGCAGAATCCTGCCTGATTACTGATAGCAATTTACCAACCGGAGAAAATTAGTTATAAGATTAGTATCAGGACGTTCTTACCAATGACAATATTATTAACATTGACTCAACAACTAGTATCTTCATCGGATGAGAAAAAAGCGGGGATATAGTTTTTTTGAAAAGGGTTAAAAAAGCGACAGTAAATAAAACTGACGCTTTGTGGCCAAGAGCGATGTTAGAAAAGCGACACTAGAGACTCTAAATCCCTAGAACATATAGCTAATATCCATACCCATAGTACGTGGTGTACCAAAAGCCTGTGCAACTGATACAGCTGGGTCGCCAACAGGAAATGCATAGATAACATATTCTTCATCAAGCAGATTCTTAGTCCATATAGAGGCCTTGATACGCCCCTCACTTATTCCCCCCAGACTGATTCTACTCAGCTCTAAGCGCGCGTTCAATAAACTGTAGGCATCGGTTCGCTGCTCCCCAAAGGGTACATAGGAATAGTCGTCAGTGGAGGTGATATCCACATGCAGCGCTAACTCTCCATAGGACTGAGGCTCAAAGGTGTAATCGACAGTAAGAGATCCAGCATGCTGAGGTGCCTGAGGGACAAAAAACTGCTTTAACGTCCCGCCAGTTATAGGATTCGGCTGCAAGGGCATGTCGCTATCTAAATAAGCGTAACTTAGCCCCACTAAAAGACCGGCCATGGGTGACACCGTAATCTCCAGTTCCGCACCACTTACCTCTACGGTTTCGGAGGCATTAATTGTCTCAACCAATGTCGGAATGGTGGGATGCGAAAAGTCCAGCTGCATATCTTCATAATCGGTAGTAAATACCGCCATATTAATCCGTGCGCGATGACCCCAAAGTTCAGACTTTAACCCTATTTCCCAAGTCTCTGCCAGCTCTTCTTCAAAGGGCCCAAAGCTAGTTGAGCGCGTATTCACCCCTCCCGCTTTGTAAGCCGTGCCCCATTTTAGATAGGTTGATAAATCGGGAAGCCATTGATATTGCAACGCAACAGATCCATCAAAATTTTCAGAATCCTGATTCGACTGACTCAAACTAGTCTCAAATCGGCTGGCGGTTTTTTTATCTTCCGTGTAGCGCCCACCCAGTGTCAACTCCATACGTTCATCAAATGAATTCGGCTGCCAGGCAAACTGCCCATAAACGGCCGTTGAACGAGCTTCCGCTTTAACAACCCGAGGCACCAAAACAGCTCCGACCCCCAGAGCATCAAAAGTAGTGGGAGGATCAATAGGACTCAGTACTGGGCCAAAGATACCGAAAATATCTAGCGAGAAACTGTCCTGCAAAGCTTTCTCAACATCCTCTTTTAAATAATACAGGCCCGCAACCCAATCGGTGTTCTGAGAACTACCAATAAGCTGTAACTCCTGAGAATACTGCTCTTGCGCCATTATAGAGAGATCCAGCAGACCGTTAAAATAAAGTACCCCAGCATAATTACTCTGGCTGTCCTCTTTAATATTACGCACCGCACTAATCGACTTAATGGTCAGCTGCTCAAAAGCCACCCAGGTCAATACAGCGGAATGCCCTTCTTGTTCAACCACAGTGGGTTTTAAAGGCGTAACTGGCAGGCGGGTTTCCGTAAGGCGATCTGGCTCATCACCAAAAACTCCAAGGTTATCTTTATAAAATTGCATATAATCCTGCACCATCTCGACAGTCGAATTGTCATAACTGTAATCGACGCTGAGTTCTTCTCGAGGCTGCCAATTGACGCTTAGTTTGCCGCCATCTTTGTTGTAAGCGTTATAGTCCACTTCATCTGGCGCTGTATTATTAACCCAACCGTCCCTCTCTGAGTGCAAATAATCGAGTTTCACTCTAACACCAGCAACCTCTGGCAGATCGAGTCGAGTAACGGTTCTCAGTTCATTAAAGCGGCCCAGACTCACGACCTGTTTAAAGCCCAAGTCTCCAGAGGGCTTTTTTGAAACCAAGCTCACCGCACCACCAATGGAATTGCGACCAAACAATGTGCCCTGAGGGCCTCGCAAGACTTCGATGCGCTCCAAGTCTGCCAGCTCGAGACCAAAGCCGTGAGAACGCGCTAGGTACACACCGTCCAGATAGACTCCTACAGAACCATCACGGGTAACTTCACTGGCATCTGAGGGTGCATTGCCGCGAATCGATATAATTAGATTTGATGGGGTGCTGCCAATCGGCATTATCCGCAATGAGGGAATAATCCCGTCTGACAAGCCTCCCAAATCAGTGATCGATAACAGCTCTAACTGGGCTGAGCTCATTGCCGACATAGCAATCGGCGCATCCTGCATCGACTCTAGGCGCTTTTGTGCGGTTACAGTGACCTCCTCTAAACTATGCTTGTAAGCACTTTCGACCTCCATTTGAGCCAAAGCGATGCTGCTGGCAGTAGATAAAAAAATCACTATCAAGCTTGAAAAATTAGTTGCTTTCATAACTCCTCCATCATTCCAATTAGCAACGCTGGTGAAATCTGGTCGGTAACTCAGAAACACCATGAACAAAAAACGATTTCTCCCAGGCTAACTTTTCATCTTTAGGGCAATCAAATTTGGTAAAATTTTCGATTAAGGTTTCAAAAGCAACTGTAAGTTCAAGTCGCGCTAAAACAGCACCTACACAGCTGTGGATACCATAGCCAAATGCCATATGCCGTCTGGGGTTAGGCCTATGTAGATCAAATTTATCGGGATGGCTAAACCTATCAGGATCACGGTTGGCAGAAGCCAACAAAGCCATTACAACCTCACCCTCTGGAATTGCTATACCTGCTAATACTACCGGCTGCGTAGTAATTCTCATGGTGCAGGAGCCCGATGGGTTAAAACGCAACAGCTCTTCAACGAAGGCAGGCACTAAACTGAGGTCATCAGCAAGCTGCTTAATTAACTGCGGCCGGCGAGAGAGCAAAATTACACCATTATTTAACATCTGCACGGTGGTTGAGAATCCTGCTGACATGATCAAACTCATCAACCCAAATAACTGCTTACAGGATAATTTTTTACCTTCGACTTTGGCATTAACAAGTTCTGTGACCAAATCGTTTTTTGGCCGCTTTAACCTTTCCTCAAAAATTTTTGAAAAATACCCATGTTGCCTAATTGTTACGGTCTCATAAGCATCAATAAACTGCTGAGAAGGCTTTTTAAATGTTACCTGCTCCTCAAGTTCAACCCATTCTTTAATCTCTGGTAAGCTCTGCTCGTCGTTCAAGCCAACAATATTACGCATGATTTCGGCGATATAGGGATAAGCAAATTGTTGGGTGAAATCAATAGGGGAGTTTTTCACTAAGTTGGGAATTAATGTTCTAGCAATAGATTTAATTGGTGAGGCCATAGACTGCATGGCCTGAGATGCGAATGCACCGTTGATGATTTTTCGATATTGCCTATGGTCAGGTGGATCCTGAGCAATAACAGGGCGTGGTACTCTGCATTCAGGCTTTAACCATTTCGAATTATAGGCCAAGTCAATGCCCGTGGATGAAAAAAGTTCTGAATGAGAAAGTATGAACTCCACATCAGATGCTCGACTTACCGCCCACATATCATCTGGTTTGACCTTACATACAGGGCTAAATTTACGTAGGTGCTCATAAATTTTATAGGGGTTTGCTCGAACAACACCATCACAAAAATCTATAGTTGTAGTTCTTTCCTGCATAGGTACGCTAGATATAGTCAATTTGCTACCTCCCTGTAGTATCCCAAAAATTAGTTTCTATAGGTAATAAGCCCGCTTGTTATGGCTTTTTTAATCGCCGCATAGTTCGTTCGTGCCCCAAACGCCTTACGTGCGACTTCAAGATGTTTGTTAGCTGTTACAACACTAATATTTAGGTGGTGTGCAACCTGTGAAATATTTAGGTCGTTATTGGCTAAGGTATCTAGAACGCCTAATGGCTTTGGATTGATAATGAAACAGGTTTCGTCTTCACTTGGCCCACTACCAAATAATGTATTTGAAAACTTGCGTGATGCAACAAAATCAATTGCTTCACATAAAAGCTGTAGGGTCGATTCAGATCCCCGCACAATTTCCTTTAACCTAACAGGACTACAACCCTTGACAGTCACGGACAAGATAACGTTGCCTTCACCGCTTTTAGCTTTCGCAAAGGTATTATAAAATTCGTGATACCCATATGATTTATTTAACCGGAAGATCGCTTTCATCATTCGAGTCATATCTATATCGAAGGGGGCATTATTGGCAAAGTCATGCAGGGTTGATTGATAAACGGGAGCAGTATTATTATCCGCATAGGGCAGTATCAGGTCATGCTCAAAAAAACACTCTGCAAAGTAATCGGTAAGCAAATCACCAGAGACCGTAACTAGTTTTTCCGAATCAACTCCGCTAGTACTGGGGCGAAAATAAGAAAACTCCTGAAAACCCAAATCTCTGATAGATTCTTCAATTTTTCGTTGAAACTCAGGCAGGTCATTGGCTGCAGACAGGTGTGCATAATAGCCAAATTCGATTTCAGTATAGGGGCTTGGATTATCTAAAAGAAGATCTGGAGATAGCAGCGAAGCAGTTTTTTTAGAGTCGCGTGTAATATCAATAATCCGGCTCTCCGAATCGTCGCCCCACTCAAATAATTGGTTCTTCCCTGGCATTCCCTGTCACCGGTTATTGCTGTCTACAAGAAATACGCAGCTGACGCTGTGCACCTCAATACAGAAGCAAAGTTAATATAGGCAAAATATATGGGTTTTAAGGGACTCAAAACTAGACGCAGATCAATAAAACCCTATCTCTGCGATTTGAATGTCAGCACTGTGGTCTCGGCCAAAGGCGACAATGCCGATACTGCGGATAGATTTGGGATTGACCGCTTTGCCCAGCCAGCTGCCAGAGCGGGCAAAGGCTGTGAGGGGCACTTTAATGATCTGCCACTCGGCTGTTGCGGTGAAACTTGCTTGGTAATACTGCCACGGCAGTAAGGTTCCGCTGGTTCGCAGGTGCAGATAGTACTGCTGGCCATTACCCCGGACTTTCAAGTAGGCCCCGGTGGCTGTGTCGATGGTTTTCTTGGGGATGGCTTTGCGCAGTTGGATAAAGCCACCGTTGTTTTCGGTGCTGACCTGTCCGGTCATATGGGCAACCTGTTGACCCTGCTCTTTTTTGAAGGCGACCCTACCCTCTGATACACCGCCCATGACTTGATCGCTGACGTAGGACCAGCGCAATTGTGGGTCGGATTCAAAGCTGTCGGCCATTAGAGGCTCCAGGGCGATGGTGCTGGGTATCAAAAACAAACCTAGACAGCTAGCGATGAGGTGCTGGCGAACATTTTTCATGATTGAGTACCTTTTAACCACGCTTGTATTGAGTAGGACAATAGCCGCGACTGACGTCTGGAGAGCGCAGTTGCAGATGCTTGGTTTTGCGACCTGTGACACGTTTGCGCCAGAGGCGAAATGATCGTGGTTTGAGGTTGCGGCGCATTAATGAGATGACGGCGGATTCATTGAGTTTAAACAGGTCTTCGATGGCTTCAAAAGGTGTGCGGTCTTCCCATGCCATTTCGATGACACGAGATACTTCACTGTCGATTAAGCCAGTAGCTGCGGGTGCTACTAGGGGCGCTATTGAGGGCTGTAGCTCGCTGATATTATCGGCCATGGGTATACCTGTAGAAGATCTTTTATTATTACGATTTCAATGGATTATCCGATGACTCACTCAGCTATTACATTTGCCCTAGCTTTGCGGTAGAGTCTTGCGTTAATCATTCAACCATTAACTATTTAGTAGCTGACTATGACTGATCCATCTAAAGAACCATCTACAGAACCATCTACACAACAACAGACTGAAGCATCCACTGAAGGATCTACACCACAAGCAAACGAACAGCAGGCCATCAATATTGATGCTCGCAAGCTGTTTAACTTAGGCGCCAATTTACTGGTCGCTGGCTTTAAAAATCAAAGCCCCGAAAATGCTAAGAAGCTTTTTAAAGAGCTCAAGCAAGGCGTTTCGGTCCATTCTGGTGAGCTGAGTGGCGAAACCAGTGGCGTTAAGATTCCGATTAGGCTGGAGCTTGATCGCAGCGAATATAGGGGCCAGTTTAACTACCCGAACTTTGAGCTGTCTTTAAATGCCATGCTGCAGAAGTTTCAAACTGAAGTGCGCAAGGACAAAGATCTGAAGGAGTTACGTACCCTAACCAATGAGTCCACTGGCGGCATAGTGTTTAACCTTCCCTCTGGTGTCGAGATTCAAGGCAACCTCAATGTGATGATGCTTTGCATGGAGCCATCGGCTGATTGTCTTGCTGTGCGGCTGATATATGTTGATTCGGCTCAGTTCCGAGAGCAGAGCTAGCCAGTCGAGGCTCTATCCTGAGCCATCGATTTTGAGCAGCTTTTCTTGAGTAGCGTTTCTTGAGCAGTCATCTCCGCGAGTTTAGCCATCAGCTCGCTGCTATCATGCCCGAGATTGGCAGCGAGCGGCTGCCCTCTCTGCTGGTACTGATGCTCAAGAGCTTGGTGCCTTTCGATAATGCCGTGATTTTGCACTATCGGCACGATGAGCAGCCACTGCTCCTATACAACGATGCCCCTCCGCTAGAACAAGAGAAGCAGATCGATAAGTTCGTCAATGGCGTATTCTTGCTTGACCCCTTTTACCGCGCCGCAGTAGATGATCATGCCAGCGGCTTGCACCGTTTGTCTGATCTAGCTCCCATTGGGTTTGAAAAAACCGAGTATTACCGCAGTTACTTTCGATACACGGAAATAAAAGATGAGATTGGTTTTATTATCCATCTTTCGGCGGGGCAATTTATCAATATTTCAATGGGCCGGGTAAGCTTGTCGCAACGCTTCAACCACACCCATATCAATGTGCTTGAGGATATTGCCGAGGTTATAGAG
>CAJQJT010000237.1 GCA_905478725.1 uncultured Pseudomonadales bacterium | reverse complement strand
CAGCAACCGGCAGGATAAAGCGGACACCACTGTGTCTGGCTCGCTAATTTCCATTGCCGGCCTAGCGATTAACTCAGCCTCTCAAGCATCCTTTTCTGGAAGCGGTGTTAATGTATCAGGTGACCTTAACTTTCTTATAGAAATCAACAATTTAATGGCCGAACTTAATGTTGACTGGGAAGCTATACTGGCTGCAGTTATTGGCGACATTCCCGCTCATTTGATGGCTGAAAAGCTGCGCAAATCCGCTGCCATGGCCAAAAATGTCGGTCAGCGAGCCAAGTCTGCTGCCGCCGAAGTGGCTAAAGAAGAACTGCGAGTCACTCCCACTTCCCCCGAGTTTAAGGGCTTCTCGCAACAGGTGCGGGAACTCTCCAGTGGCGTCGAACGGGCTGCAGCACGAATCAATAAAAGCCGTCAGATTCTCAGCCAAATGTTGGCCGATCAAAACAGTTCGACAGAGCCCTCAACAGAGCCCTCAACAGAACATAAGGGGTCCAACTCTTGATCCGCGTGCGTCGCCTAATGGCGATTGCTCGAGTTGTTTTTCGATACCGTCTCGATACCTTGCTCGACAAAAGTAAGACACCTTGGCCATTGCGCCTGATGCTGTCTCCGGCCGTTCTCTGGGGCAAACCGAAAGCCAGTCGCGGTGAACGTCTGCGCAAAGCGCTGGAAAGCCTAGGTCCAATATTCGTTAAATTGGGTCAGTTGCTGTCCACTAGGCCGGATCTAGTGCCGGCGGATATCTGTTCAGAATTGGCTCACCTACAAGACAATGTTGCGCCCTTTGACTCGGATACGTTTCGTCAGATTGTAGAAGACGCTTTGGGTGACTCAGTCGATGAGATATTCCTCAGCTTTGAGAAAGAGCCTCTAGCCTCGGCCTCGGTAGCTCAGGTTCACGCCGCCGTGCTGAAAGATGGCAGCGATGTGGTGGTTAAAGCGGTGCGTCCGAATATTGAAAAGACCATCGGCAAAGATATAGCGCTGATGTATACCCTGGCGCGCCTACTGGCCAAGTTCAGCCAGGATGGCCGTCGACTGCGTCCGGTGGAAGTGATCGCCGATTATGAGCAGGTGATCTATGACGAGCTTAACTTGCAGGCCGAAGGCGCCAATGCCTCGCTGCTGAGACACAATTTCGAAGGTTCACCACTGCTCTATGTCCCCAAGATCAACTGGGACTATTCCAATGAGAAAGTGTTAGTGATGGAGCGTATTTACGGCACACCTGTGACTAACATTGCCGACTTAGAAGAAGCGGGAATCGACTTCAAACTGCTCGCCGAGCGCGGTGTGGAGATCTTCTTTACTCAGGTCTTTGAGCACAACTTTTTCCATGCGGACATGCACCCGGGCAATATCTTTGTCGACACTAGCAATCCCAGAAAACCCTCTTATATCGGCATCGACTGCGCGATTATGGGTTCTCTGAGCAAAGAAGATCAGTACTATATGGCGCGCAACCTGATCGCCATTTTTCAGCGCGACT
The DNA here is from genome assembly GCA_905478725.1 of uncultured Pseudomonadales bacterium. Taxonomy (GTDB): domain Bacteria; phylum Pseudomonadota; class Gammaproteobacteria; order Pseudomonadales; family Porticoccaceae; genus HTCC2207. Next base: position 1,012 of record CAJQJT010000237.1, on the reverse strand, counting down.
ACCGCAAGGTTGCCGAGCTGCATATTCGCTCTGGCTGGGTGCCTAAAACCACGCCAGTGAATGAGTTTACCGGTGCTATTCGCGCGGTCTGTGAGCCTATATTTCAGCGCCCGTTAAATGAAATTTCTCTCGGCCATATGCTGATCAGTCTGTTTACCACGGCGCGGCGCTTTGATATGGAAGTGCAGCCTTCATTGGTGCTGTTGCAAAAGACTCTCTTAAATATTGAAGGGCTGGGCCGCCAGCTCTACCCTCAGCTTGATCTCTGGACCACGGCTAAGCCCTTTTTGGATCGCTGGTTAAAAGAGCGCTACTCGCCGAAGAGTCTGTTTAAACAGTTCAAGCAGTTAGTACCAGACTGGTTGGAACAGCTGCCGGAGATTCCACCGTTGATTTATTCGGCGCTTAAGACCGCCCAGCAGACAGCTGAGAATCAGCCCAAGACAGCCGTAGTAGCCGTGCCTGAAACGAAAACACAGCCACTGCGTAGACTTATCCCCTGGATCAGTGCTGCAGCTGTAGGCGTAGGTTTTGGTTTGGCCGTTGCCAGCTGGACTGAGTCACTGGCGCAGGTGCCAGTGACTAGTCTGACATTGGTTGGCGTTGGCTTGCTGGTGCTGTTACTGCGCTAGCGTTTTTTACTGTTGTTGGCCTACAACAGCTGCCATAATTTCAAGATCTATTATTAAGGGACTTTTGGATATGAGTTTTCTCGACGACATAAGCTGGAACAGTGATGGATTAGTTCCCGCTATTGCCCAAGATGCGGCAACTGGCCGTGTGCTGATGGTCGCCTGGATGAATGCCGAAGCCCTCCAATTGAGTGTCGATGAGCGTCGTGCGGTCTATTGGTCGCGATCAAGAAAGAAGCTCTGGCGCAAAGGTGAAGAGTCTGGTCATGTGCAGCAAATTAAAGATCTGCGCCTGGACTGCGATAGCGATGTAATTGTGATGCAGATCGAACAGCTCGGTGGCATTGCCTGCCATACAGGCCGCGAATCTTGCTTTTACC
>CAJQJT010000236.1 GCA_905478725.1 uncultured Pseudomonadales bacterium | reverse complement strand
AAGGTGCCAGCGGCAATTCATCTGGTGCCTGAAGCAGCCAATGGCGGTGTCTTGGCCAAGGTGATCAATGGCGATGTGATTCGGGTTAATGCGGTCACCGGCGAGTTGCAATTTATCGGTGATGTTGCGGAGCTTGAAGCCCGTGATGCCTCACCCCAGCCGGACGCGGGTCAGCGCGGCTGCGGTCGTGAATACTTTGCGGTCAATCGAGGCAATATAAGTAATGCGGAACAGGGTGCTTCATTCCTGTTTGGAGGCGTCTAGCCATGACTGAGCAACGCTGGAATTTAGTCGCCGATATAGGTGGCACCAATGCACGCTTTGCAGCGCTGCGCGAAGGTCAGCTGGAAAGCGAATTTGAGTTCTATCACTCGGTTGAAGAGTACCCCCAGTTTAGCGATCTGATTGTTAAACTGAGAGACGAGATTGCCCTGGCTACCGGTTTTATCGGCGCGCCACATAGCGTTTGCCTAGCCGTCGCCTGTCCCGCGGATGCGGAACATATCTCTTTTACCAACAGCCACTGGGAGTTTACCAAGACCCACTTGCTTGAATGGTTTGATTGCCAGAATCTGGTTGTCATAAATGATTTTGAAGCCGTGGCTCATGGTATTACTGAGCTGGGTCCGGAAGACAGCATTAAGATCGGTGGCGGTGAACCTCAGGCACACAAGCCAGTGGGTATTTTGGGTGCTGGCACTGGCCTCGGCATGGCGGGACTTATCTCCCATAGCGATGGTTATCACGTTTTGGATACCGAGGGCGGTCATGCTGATTTTGCTCCTGTTGGGCAGCGTCAAATGGATGTTTTGACCTGCCTGCTTGAGAGCTATAAGCGGGTCTCTCTCGAGCGGGTGCTGTCAGGCAAAGGCATAGTGAATATCTACAATGCCATCTGTCAGATGGAAGGCACTGATCCGACCCTGACTACTCCGCCGGATGTAGTCGCAGCGGCGCTGGCTAACAGCAATCCAGAAGCGCTTACGGCACTCTATACATTTTGTGAATCCATGGGCGCAGCGGCGGGCAATCTGGCTCTGACTCTGGGTGCCAAGGGCGGTATTTATATTGCCGGTGGTGTTGTGCCGCGATTCAGCGAGTTCTTTGTGAATAGTGGATTTCGTGAAAAATTTGAAGATAAGGGCCGTTTTGCCACCTATCTCGAGCCAATACCGGTCTATCTGGTGACACATAATAAGCTCGGTTTGCTGGGCGCAGCGAAGAAGCTGCAGAACAGCTAGTGGCGAGCCGTTATTCAAAGAACATTTAATACCGAGCTTACATTTACAGCGTGCTTATTTACAAAGCGCTTAATTAAAAAATTACTTACACAATATTTAAGGAGTGATCAGTGCGAGATCTTTTGGCCGGTAATACGGTAATCCCAGTAATTGTTATCGATCGTGTGGAAGATGCTGTGCCGTTGGCAAAGGCGCTTATTGCAGGTGGTTTAAATGTGCTTGAAGTGACCCTGAGAACTGCAGCAGCAGTTGAGGGCATTCGCCAAATTGTGCAGCATGTACCAGGTGCGATTGTTGGCACTGGCACCGTTTGCACCGCTGATCAAGTAAAACTCTCTGAAGATCTGGGTTGTCAGTTTATGGTCTCCCCAGGAAGTACAGACAAACTATTAGCAGCAGCTGCCGATTCTTCCATTGGCCTGTTGCCCGGTATCTCCTCAGCGACTGAAATGATGCGTTGCATGGAGCAGGGCTACCAAGACTTTAAGTTTTTCCCCGCTGAAGCTGCAGGGGGTTCAGCTATGATCAAGTCCCTATACGGCCCCTTTAGCGAGGCACGAATTTGCCCCACCGGCGGCATTGGTCTGCATAATGTAATGGAATATCTGTCCCTGCCAAATGTACTATGTGTCGGCGGTTCTTGGATCTGTCCTGCTCAGTTAGTACGCGATCAGCGCTGGGATGAAATTGAGCAGTTGGCCCGCGAGGCTAGTCTGTTAGGTCAGTGATTAATAGAATAATAATTAGCAGCATTTTGCGATAAATCTGTGCTGTAAATGGGAGCTTGATGATGAACAACAATATTGATTTGGTACTCTTTGGTGCAAAGGGCGACCTCTCTGAGCGCAAGTTATTTCCTGCGCTCTATCAGCTGGATCGTGCTGGGCTACTGGGTGACAGTGTGCGTATTGCCGGTCTCGCTCGCCAAGATATCAGCAGCAAAGAGTTTATTGCTGAGGTTGAGGTGAATCTAAAAAAACATATTCCTGAGTCCGACTGGGACGCTGCCACATGGCGCAAATTTAGTCGTCGCCTGAGCTATATGAAAGTCGATTTCTCCCACAAAAAAGATTTTCTGACACTCAAAGAGTGGCTGGTTGCGAAGCGCACGGCAATCTATTATCTGGCGACCCCACCGAGTCTCTACGGATCTATCTGTAACCATTTAGATGCTGCGGGCTGCGTTGATAAGTTGGCGCGCATTGTCTTGGAAAAGCCTATAGGCAAAGATCTCGAAAGCTCCCGGGCAGTTAATGCCACCGTCGGTGAGTATTTTGATGAGCGCAATATCTACCGCATTGACCACTACTTAGGTAAAGAGACGGTACAGAATCTGTTGGCCCTGAGATTTGCCAATCGCATGATCAATTCCCAGTGGGACAATACCTGTGTCGATAACGTGCAGATTACTGTTGCTGAAACTGTCGGTATCGAAGGCCGCTGGAGCTACTATGACAATGTAGGTCAGCTCCGGGACATGATTCAAAATCACCTCCTGCAGCTACTTTGCATGGTCGCGATGGAGCCGCCAAATTCACTCCAGGCAGATGAGATTCGCGCCGAGAAAGTTAAGATCCTACGCGCACTAAAACCCATCGACAGCGAAAATGTTCTCGAGCAATCAGTGCGTGGACAATACTCCGCTGGCTGGGTTGCCGGCGAGCCAGTGGTTGGCTACAAGGAAGAAGAGGGCAGTCAAGACAGCAGCAATGACACTGAAACCTTCGTTGCCTTAAAAGCCTATGTCGACAACTGGCGTTGGGCTGGCGTGCCGTTTTATCTGCGTACCGGCAAGCGTATGCAAGACAAGGTGACTCAGGTAGTGATTACCTACAAAGAGATTCCCCATGCGATTTTCCCTGATAAAGGTGGTGATGCACAAAATCGTCTGATTATTCGCCTGCAGCCAAATGAAGGTATTGAGCTTGAGATGTTCTCGAAGAAGCAGAGCCTCAAAGAGCGTTTAAGTCTTGAGAAGCGCACCCTGAATCTGGACTTCTTCGATTCCTCTGGTGAGTCGCGAATTGCCGATGCCTACGAGCGCCTGTTTTTAGAGGTGATCAAAGGTGATCAGTGGCTATTTGTTAGTCGCGATGAGATTGAAGCTTCTTGGCGCTGGTGTGATCAGCTGTTGGATTCATGGGCTGAGAAGAACGTAGGGACTAAGACATACAGTGCTGGCACCTGGGGTCCCTCCAAGGCAGACATGTTGATGGAAAAAGATGGGCGTAGCTGGTACGAAGCCTAAGTCAGGCAAGGGAAAAGGATAAATATGATGTCGATGCTTAAATTTGAAAACACCTCCGCTTTGGATGCAGCACTTTCCGCCAAGGTCAGTGGCATGCTGAGCGCAGCCATCGAGACTGAGGGCAAGGCGTCTCTGGTTGTCTCTGGCGGCCGCACTCCAGTGGGTTTTTTTCACCTGTTATCTCAGTCTGATCTCGACTGGTCCAAGGTGACCATTGCCCTGGCTGATGAGCGCTGGGTCGATGCTGACCACGCTGCCAGTAATGAAAAGCTGGTACGTGAAAATTTGCTTATCAACGAAGCCCATAAAGCTGAGTATCTGGCATTAAAGACATCTGCTGAATATGCCCTCGACGGCGAAGCAGAGTGCCAGCAGCGCTTAAATACGGTTGGCCGCTTTACTGTGGTTATCTTGGGTATGGGTGATGATGGCCACACTGCCTCATTGTTTCCTGGCACTGAGACTTTAGCCCGCGGTCTTGACATGCGCTCCGGCGCAGACTGTATTGCGGTTACGCCACTGGATGCACCTCATCAGCGCATGAGCATGACCTTGCCGCGACTATTGAATACTGAGTCTCTTATAATTCATATCAGTGGTGCCAGTAAGCAACAGGTGCTGG
>CAJQJT010000235.1 GCA_905478725.1 uncultured Pseudomonadales bacterium | reverse complement strand
TGTGGCGGCTGGTTTGGCGATTGCTGATTACTTTGGCTATGGCGACAAAAACCCAGTTAATTGAGCCTTTCAGCATGATTTTATGATGTTCCTAATAAGCCTGCATGCTCGGCGAACATAAAAAAAACTAACAAAAAAATCAACAGCAAAGTTGACAGGCTCTTTTCTGGCGTTATAGGATGCCAATCAACTAATGTGTTGATTGGTTATAACTAGGGGAATAATAATGAATATAAAACTATCAGCTACCCTTTTGAGTCTGTCAATTGCTGCAGTATTTCCTGCAGTCGCTCAGACAACTGATGGCGTAGAAGGGTTGGAAGAAATTGTTGTCACAGCGAGAAAACGCCAAGAGAGTCTGCAAGAAGTGCCGATAGCTATATCGGTTATGAGCGCCAATGATTTAAAAAATAAGGGTGTTTTTTCAACTTCGGACCTTAACAATTCCATGCCTGGCTTGAATGTCACATCATCTTACGGTGAGACACAGCCAAACTTTACCCTTCGCGGTATCGGTGTGGGTACTGAATACAATTCTAATGCAGCATCGCCCAACGGCATTTATGTCGATGAGGTCTATCAGTCAATGCGCGCAAGCCACGGCCAGCAGCTATATGATCTTGAGCAGATTGAAGTTCTCAAGGGCCCGCAGGGCACATTGTATGGTCGCAACACAACTGGCGGAGCAATTAACTTCATTACCGTTAAACCTTCGATGGCAGGAGAGACTAATGGTTACTTGTCTGCTGGTGTAGGTAATTATGGTCGCAACAGTGTATCCGGCGCGCTTGATTTTACGCCAATTGCAGACACCTTAGGTATCCGAATTGCCGGTACTTGGGTTGACTCTGATCCTTGGTTGGTTAACCGCATGCCACGCGGTATTTCAAAATCAAATCCAAGCCTGACCAATGATCAGTTGAGTGGCAATATCGCCGAGGGTGTCAGTCCAGGAGGGGATGAAACTTGGGGTGTCAGATTGACTGCAAATTTGGTCACCGATAGTGCTGAATTTATTTTTAAGGGCTATTCAAGCTCGTCTTTTGGTGGTCAGGGTACCCCTCAGAATAAGGGTGTGGGTGATACCATTGATATGGCCCGAACTGGCGTCGGTTTTTATTACAATACAGACTTTTTTAGTCAGGCAGTTGTGGATGCCATGCCTCCTGCTTTTAGCTCCAAAGACGCCGGCATTGATGATCTTGAACTCTTCACTGATAGTAATGGTACGGCGAAAATTGAGACCGATGGTTTCGCGCTTAATGCGACTTTTGAGTTGATTGATAATCTTAGTGTGGTGTCAGTCACTGGCTACGATGAAACATACTTTGGTCTGTTGCCATTTATTGATTGTGATGGCACGCCCTACGCGATCTGCGCTATCGGTTATGAGTCTCAATCAGAGAGCTTTAACCAGGACATTCGCTTAAATTATGTCGGTGATAACTTTAATCTAATCTTGGGTGCTTACTATGGCACTGACGAAATTGTCACTACTAACAGGCCACACTTCTTCGGCTTTCACAGCGACGTGGTTAAGGCCGGCGGTTACCCAGATGATTACTTTAATCCGGGCGGCATGGGCGCAGGTCTTTTCCCTGATGCGCTTCAGCCAGACGGTGTGGTCAGCGCTCTGAGTTTAATCACGCCATTAAATGGTACGCAAAATTATACTCAGGCTCGTGATTCTGTGGCCGTTTACGGTGAAGGTACCTACGACTTTAGCGATGCTTTGTCGCTGACGGTTGGAATGCGCTATACGCAAGATGACTTTGAATATAAAGACGCATTAACGACGATGTATGACGGAACTGGTGCGCCGCGTCTGATCGTTGTCTCGGACTATGTTAATCCCGAGACCGGAGATACGCGCTACGCTATTGGCTCTTCGCCAGGGGTAGCCAACCCGTTGGGTCAGGATGATGACTCGTCACAGGTAACTGGCCGCGTTATTGTCGATTATAAAATGTCGGAAGATATGATGGTATTCGCCAGTTACAGTAAAGGTTACCGCGGTGGTACCTACAACGGACTCGCATTCCAGTCGGGTAAGCAGGTGTACTTTGTTGCGCCGGAGACCAACAACGTGTTTGAGCTTGGTTTGAAGAGCAGACTGCTGGATAACCGCATGCAGTTAAATGCCAGTGCATTCTTCAATGATTACACCGGCAAGCAGGAGCAATTGCTGGATGCAACCGCCACTACGTTCTTGGTTAATCTAGATGCAGAGGTGACTGGTTTTGAAGCTGAGATGATCTTCCAGGCATCTGACACTCTGACCTTAAATGCGGCAATCAGTTTGCTCGATGCTAAGTTTTCGGATGGTGGCTGCCCGGCAGGAGCTTTGACTGGTCCAGTACCTCAGTCGGGACAGTGTCTTAATACCGCTGCTGGTAATGTCAGTGTGGCCGGCAATCCGCTGCCTTATGCACCAGATGTGACTGCCAATATTGGCTTTGACTGGGAAGTGGCGAAGATGGGCGGTGGTATTTTGATGTTGGCTGCGGACGCAGCGTTTAGTGACCAGTACTACTTTGATACCTTTGGTGATTACAGCTACACAGCTGATGGTGTTGATGCCAGTACGATCGCGTTAACCGATATCAAGGAGGGTAACGCAAGTTACTGGGTAGCCAATGCTCGTCTGACCTATTTAGCTGAAGGCTACAATGTGTCAGCTTGGGTCAAAAATCTGACTGATGAGTTTTACTACGGCAATGGTATTAACGTTGAGGGAAGCTATAACAGTGCCTTCTTGGTTCGTACTCAGCCACGCACCTTTGGTGTAGAAGTCACGTTTGACTTTTAAGTAACAATCTCCGCTGTTGCCATCTTGCCGCTGGGGAAGTTGGCGCAGCGGACTTTTTGTATCTGCTGGTTAGGAGTTTTACCGATGAAAAGCATAGTGACAGTACTGGTTTGTGTGGCATTAGCCGCGTGCGATATTGCAGGCTCTAGTAAGCAAGCCGAGCCAGTCGATGATCGCCGTCTCTCGCAGGCACAGGCTGAACCGGCTAACTGGATGACGCATGGGGGCACCTACCGCGAGCAGCGTTACAATCAGCTCGATTTGATCAATACTGAGAGTGTGGAGAATTTGGGGCTAAAATGGTTTTACCAATTTGAAGACAGGCGCGGTTTGGAAGCAACGCCGCTTGTTATTGATGGGGTGATCTACACCACATCAGCATGGTCAAGGGTGCATGCCTTTGATGCCACGACCGGCGAACCACTGTGGCACTACGACCCAGAAATAGCGGGTGAAGTTGCCTTTAAAGCCTGCTGTGATGTGGTTAATCGCGGTCCGGCATTTTATCAAGGCAAGGTTTATGTCGGCGCCTTAGACGGCCGTTTAATTGCTGTAGATGCCAAAACCGGCAAAGAAGTTTGGTCTACCGTGACCGTCGATCAGGCTAAGTCCTACACCATTACTGGTGCACCGCGAGTGATCAAAGGCAAAGTCTTGATTGGCAATAGCGGTGGCGAATACGGTGTGCGCGGCTATGTCAGCGCCTACGACGCCGAGACCGGAGATTTGGTCTGGCGTTTTTACACAGTACCGCCGATTCATGGTGCAGAGCCTGACGGCGCCGCTTCAGATTCAATGATCGCCGCAGCCCAGGCAACCTGGGCCGGTGATTGGAGCGAGCTCGGGGGAGGTGGCACGGTATGGGATGCGATTGTTTACGACGAGGACTTCGATCAGGTGCTGGTTGGAGTCGGCAATGGTTCGCCATGGCCGCGAAGTTTGCGTTCAGAAGGGCAGGGCGACAATCTGTTTATTTCGTCCGTTTTGGCGCTCGACCCAGATACTGGTAAATATAAATGGCACTACCAGGGAACCCCCGGAGAAGAATGGGACTTCACTCAAACTCAGCCGATTATTCTGGCTACCTTAGAGATTGATAAGCAGCCGCGCAAGGTCATGATGCAGGCGCCTAAAAATGGCTTTTTCTATGTTATTGATCGCAGTAATGGAAAACTGATATCCGCGGAAAATTATGTCCCACAAAATTGGACCACAGGTATAGACCTAGAAACTGGAAGGCCGAAAATGGCTCCTGATGCTCGCTATTCGGGTGACGAGTTGTTTGTGGCGCTGCCTTCTGGACACGGTGGTCACAATTGGCAGCCCATGGCCTATCATCCCGATACCGGTTTAGTTTACATACCGGCGCAAGAAATTGCTCTGGCCTATCAGCTTAATCAACCCTTCGAAGTACGCGTTGGCGGTTGGAATCTCGGTGTTGACTTAGCGGTTAATGAGATCCCCGATGACCAGGAGCAGATCGATGCGATACGCAGTCAGCTAAAAGGCTTTTTAATTGCCTGGGACCCAATCAAGCAAAAGGAAGCTTGGCGCGTGGATCACCTTGGACCCTGGAATGGTGGTGTTTTAGCTACCGCTGGCGGGCTGGTTTTTCAAGGCAATGCTAGCGGTTATCTGCAGGCTTTCGATGCTAGCACCGGACGCAAGGTTTGGTCTTTCGATACTAAAGTTGGCATCATTGCCCCTCCCATCACTTATGCCGTCGACGGCGTGCAATATATTGCGCTGATGGCCGGTTATGGCGGTGGCTATGGATTAGCTGCGCCCTTTACCGAAAATGCTGGATTTCGACCTAATGGTCGACTGATGGTGTTTGCGCTCAATGAAGAGCTTGACTACGATGTCGTCAAGCCAGAACTGGCGCCGGCCGTAGTGGTTAACAAGGTCTGGGAGAAAGCCGGCAGAGATAATGGCGCGCAGATATACGAGACCACCTGTGGGCTTTGTCATGGCGCTACGGCGCGCTCCTCAGGCATTGTTCCGGATTTGCGCCGATCACCGATTCTTGCCAGTGCCGAGGCCTGGCAGGCGGTGGTGCATGACGGTGTTTTAAAAGACCGTGGCATGATTGGTTTTAGCGCCTATTTATCCCCCGAGGATATTGAGGATGTTCGCGGTTACGTAGCTGAGCGAGCACTTCAATTACATAAGCACGGCAATTAAAATAACAAAGAGGCCATTAATAATGTCCGCACAACTTACCAATGATGTTTCTAGTTTGAGTTTCGATTTGTTGATTAATGGTCAGTTGGTGGCCGGCAGCCGAACTCTGGATGTGATTGATCCTGCCACGGCGAAAGTATTTACCACCTGTGCCTGTGCCTCAGAAGACCAACTTGAACAGGCGATTACTGCAGCCAAGGCAGCATTTCCGGCCTGGTCGGCCACGCCTCTCGACAAGCGTAAAGAGATTATGCTGCAGATGGCTGAAGCTATAGATGCCGAAGCCGAAACCCTTGCGCGACTGCTCACTTGTGAACAGGGTAAGCCGATTGCCGAAGCGCTTGGCGAAGTGGGCGGTGTATCTTACTTTTTACGACACTACACCAATTATGATTTACCGATCGAAGTTATTGAAGACAGTGAATTGCGCCATATTGCAATACATCGCGCCCCTCTGGGTGTTGTTGCGGCCATAGTGCCGTGGAATTTTCCGCTGCTAACGGCGATCTCGAAAATCTGTAGCGCCATGATTACCGGAAATACCATGGTATTAAAGCCGGCACCGACAACACCCATCGCCACCTTGCATATGGGGCGTATTTTTAGTCAGATTATCCCCCCCGGCGTGATAAATATTGTCACTGATCAGAATGATCTCGGCGGTATCCTCAGCAGTCATCCAGATATCAATAAAGTTGCCTTTACCGGCTCGACCGCTACCGGTAGTAAAGTGATGGCCTCGGCGTCGGCCTCCCTTAAGCGCGTTACGCTCGAGTTGGGTGG
>CAJQJT010000234.1 GCA_905478725.1 uncultured Pseudomonadales bacterium | reverse complement strand
CATCTTGGGCATGTTTTGGAATATACCCAAACCGATGTCTGGGTGCGCTTCCAGAGAATGCGCGGGCACGAATGTTACTACCTTTCTGCCGACGATGCTCATGGAACTGCGATTATGCTCAAGGCGGATGAGAAGGGTATCAGCGCTGAGCAGCATATTGCGGATATGCGGGCGATTCACGAGGCGGACTTTAAAGACTTCCTGATCAGTGTGGACAACTACCACACCACCCATTCGGAAGAGAACCGCGAGTTTTCTGAGCTTATATACAATCGTTTAAACGCCAATGGCCATATTGCCAAGCGCGAGATTACTCAGGCCTTTGATCCAGAGAAAAATCTGTTTTTGGCAGATCGCTATATCAAGGGCACCTGTCCTAAGTGTAAAGCCGAAGATCAGTATGGCGATAACTGCGAAGCTTGCGGTGCAACCTATTCGCCCACTGACCTGATTAATCCGGTGTCTGCTATCTCTGGTGCCACCCCCATTGAAAAAGCCTCGACCCACTATTTCTTTAAGCTACCTGAGTTTACTCAGTTCCTGCAAGAGTGGACGCGCAGTGGCGCAGTGCAGGAAGAAGTGGCCAACAAGCTCGGTGAATGGCTGGACAGTGGTCTGCAAGAGTGGGACATCAGTCGCGACGCACCCTACTTTGGTTTTGAAATCCCCGATGCACCGGGCAAGTATTTTTATGTATGGCTGGATGCACCCATCGGCTATATGGCCAGCTTTAAAAATCTCTGCGATCGCGAAGGCATGGATTTCGATCACTACTGGAAGGCTGATAGCACTACTGAGCTGTACCACTTTATCGGCAAAGACATAGTCAACTTCCACGCGCTGTTCTGGCCCGCCATGTTGAGCAGTGCCCAGTTTCGCACTCCCACCAAGATATGTGTCCACGGCTTTGTCACGGTGAACGGCAAGAAGATGTCGAAGTCTCGCGGCACCTTTATTAATGCGCGCTGCTATCTCGATCACTTGGATCCGGATTACCTGCGCTATTACTATGCCTCGAAGCTATCGGGTTCGGTGGAAGATATAGATCTCAATCTCGAGGACTTCCAGCAGAAGGTCAATAGCGATTTGGTGGGCAAGGTAGTGAACATCGCCAGTCGCTGTGCCAAGTTTATTGCCAACGGTAATGACGGCGTGCTATCGACCAATATAGATAACCCTGAGCTCTGGGCTCAGGTGAGTGGCGCGGCTGAAAGCATTGCCAAGCACTATGAAAACCGCGACTTCAGTAAGGCGATCCGCGAGATTATGGCTCAGGCCGATGCCGCCAATGAATATATTGCCGCCAAAGAGCCGTGGAAACTGAATAAGCAGGAAGGCATGCAACAGCAGGTGCAGGATATCTGCTCTCAGGGCATCAATATGTTCCGTGTACTCATGACCTACTTAAAGCCGGTTGTGCCAGCCATGACTGTTGCCGCTGAAGAATTTCTTAACGATACACTTACATGGGAAAGCGCCGCGCAACCGCTGTTGGGCCATAAACTGGAGCCCTTTAAGCCATTGATGATTCGTATTGAAAAAGAAAAGGTAGATGCCATGATTGAAGCCAGTAAAGAAGAGACGGCTCTGGCTGTGGCAAAACCCATTGAAGGCCCGCTGGCCGATGATCCTATAGCCGCAGAAATTAACTTTGATGAATTTGCCAAGGTGGATCTCCGAGTAGCGCGCATTGTCACAGCCTCCCATGTTGAGGGCGCCGACAAGTTACTGCAGCTGATTCTCGATATCGGTGGCGAAACCCGTCAGGTATTCTCTGGCATTAAGTCGTCCTATAACCCTGAAGATCTTGAGGGCCGCCTGACAGTGATGGTTGCCAATCTGGCGCCGCGAAAAATGCGCTTCGGTATGTCCGAGGGTATGGTGCTGGCAGCCGCTGATGATAAAGGAATTTATCTGCTGGAACCGGATAGCGGTGCACAGCCAGGCCAGCGAGTTAGCTGATCAACAAGCCTAATCCCTGCGTATAATTGAGTAAGGCTATAAAGCAATTAGAAAGTAACTGGGAAGTAATTAGGAAGTAACCAGAAAGTAGTTGGGAAGTAGCTGATTTTGCAGTTACTACTTATACATAAAAGAACTAACCACCTGCTGTATATGGGTTGAATCGCGCTAGTCGATTCCACGATAATGGCAGCCAACACAAGGTTTGGCGTTTTAGCATGGCAGAATTTGCAGTCATTTTGGTCAGTTCGATACTGATCAACAACTATGTACTGGTACAGTTCCTTGGACTCTGCCCGTTTATGGGTGTCTCCAATAAACTGGAGTCAGCCATCGGCATGGCTGCGGCCACGACCTTTGTTCTGACCCTCACGGCCATGGCCAGCTACATAGTCAACGCCATGGTGCTCGAACCTCTGGGTCTGATCTATCTGCGCACCATCGCCTTTATTCTGGTGATTGCCGCCGTGGTGCAGTTCACCAAAATGTTTATCGAAAAAACCAGCCCGCTGCTCTATCGCGTGCTCGGTGTGTTTCTGCCTCTGATCACGACCAACTGTGCGGTACTGGGTGTGGCCTTGCAGAACACCTCCAAAGATCTCAACTTCGTGCAGTCTTCGCTCTATGGTTTTGGTGCCGGCGCGGGTTTTTCACTGGTGTT
>CAJQJT010000233.1 GCA_905478725.1 uncultured Pseudomonadales bacterium | reverse complement strand
ATTTGGCCGCAAGCAGCAAGAAGAAACCTGGCAAAACGCCGAAGTCGACGCCCTCTACAAACTCGCCGCCGCCAATGTGCGTGTACCCGTACCCTACGGCTGCTTTGACGGCGTCTTGCTCATGGAGCTGGTGACACTCGAAGATGGCCAGGTAGCACCGCGCTTAAATGATATTTCCATGTCCGCCGAACAGGCCATCGAAGATCACTATGTGGTGATGCAATACGTCTTGCGTATGCTCTGCGCCGGTTTAGTCCACGGCGATCTCTCAGAATTTAATGTACTGGTCGACGACTACGGCCCAGTGATTATCGACCTGCCTCAGGCTGTGGATGCCGCCGCCAACAACCATGCCGAACGCATGCTGTCGCGGGATGTTAACAATATGACTGAGTACTACGGCCAGTACGCACCAGAGCTGCTCGAAACCAAGTACGACAAAGAAATGTGGGCGCTGTTTGAAGAGGGTAAGTTAACCCCCCAGAGCCAATTAACTGGCTACTTTGAAGAAGACACCGAGCTGGCCGATGTGGATACGGTGATGGATGAAATTAAAGCGGCATATGCTGAAGAGCAGGAGCGCATCGAACGCATGAGCGAAAGCGACGAATAACTATTCTTGGCGAGCTCGCTCAAAGAAATCGCACATCAATTCAGCACCGTCGAGAATCCGAACCGAATGGCGCTGCATTAAATCTGCTGGAATCAAATAGACATGTCGATCGCGCACCGCAGAGATCTGCTCCCACTTGCGCCAACTATCAAACCAGTAGGGCTTTTCCTCTTTGCTACCCCCGGCAATAATCACTTGGGGATCCGCGGCGACTATAGATTCAATATTGACATAGGGCACTAGTGGAATGGCATCGGCAAAGATATTTCGCCCGCCGCACAGCTCTATGACACTGCTGACCATATGTTTGCCGTTTAAGGTGATCAACGGCTCATCCCAAATTTGATAGAAGGTTCTTACCTCAGACTTGGCGCTGTTCTGCTCTCGCAGTAAACTCAGCCGCAGACTAAAACTCTGAGCCTTTAGCTCAGCATTCTCAACATGACCAGAGAGCGCGCCAAAGCGGGCAAACAAATTAGGAATATCCTCTAAGCTGCGTGTCTCAATAACAAAAATCGGAATACCCAGCTGGCGAATGCGGTTAATAATTTTATCCCCATTGCCCGACTGCCAGGCAATAACCACATCTGGCTGCAGTGACAGTATCAGCTCATAATTGGCCGCGGCATGATTATTGACGCGCATAATCTGCTTAGCCTGCTCGGGATAATTACTATATTCATCGGCACCGACAATCTGCTCCCCAGCGCCAATATGAAATAGCACCTCAGTGATATTGGGTGCCAAACTGATAATGCGCTGCGCCGGCTGCTCGAGTACTACTGTATTACCAAAATCGTCCTCAACGCTTATCTCTGCTGCCAGCGACAAGGAACAAAACACTGCGGCAAGCAGCACAATTAGCCCGAGACTGTTTCGTAGATTTTTCACTAAGTAATCACCAGAGGTTTATTCGTCACTGGGTGCCGCGAGATCATCGCCTTGACACCAAATACCTGATCGATCAACTGTTCGGTCAACACTTCCTCCGGCGTACCCTGAGCAGCGACCAAACCGCCATCAAAGACTACCAGTTTATCTGCACAGCGGGCCGCCAAATTAAGATCATGCAACACCATTACAACCCCTACTCCCTTCTCCGCCAGCTGCCGAACGATTTCCAAAGTCAGCTGCTGGTGGGCTAGATCGAAGGCCGCTGTGGGCTCATCCAACACTAAAATTTGTTCACCCTCTTCGCAGGGCAGCCATACCTGGACCAACACTCGAGCCAACTGCACTCGTTGTTTTTCACCCCCAGACATCTGGGTGTAAAACCGCTTTTGCAGATATTCCGCATCCACTAGCTTCAGTGCCTGATCGATAATTTCAGCGTCTTTTAGCGTACCTGTCTGATGGGGAATACGTCCCAGAGCAACGACCTCATGGGCGGTAAAGGGGAAATTTAACAGCGAGTGCTGGGGCAACACAGCCAGCATTTGTGCCCGTTGCTCAACTGGCCAATCATTGAGGTCACGCTGGTTAAAGCTTACCGAACCCTTGGTCGGCGCCAATTCACCAGTCAGCACTCGCAGCAAACTCGATTTACCAGCACCGTTAGGCCCAACAATTGCAGTGATCTTCCCCGCCTCAACCTGCACTGTGACATCGCGCAGCAGATCAAAGCCGGATAGATGTAGGGAAATATTCTCAGCGCGCAAAGTCATTGGTTAGACCTCTCGGCGCTGCTGTAACAGCAGGACAATAAAGAATGGCGCACCCAATAGTGCAGTAAGAATCCCGGTGGGCAGCTCAGCAGGCAATACCACCACTCGCGCCAAACTGTCAGCGACCACTAGCAAAATAGCTCCAGCCATGGCCGAACCGGGAATTAGCCAACGATGATCAGGGCCAATCAGCAAACGGATAACATGGGGAATCACTAGGCCGACAAAACCCACCATACCAGCAAGGGCAACAGAGACACCGACGCCCAGCGCCGTCAGAACAATCAGGCGACGCTTGACCCGCTGCACATCTATACCCAGATGACGGGCCTCTGATTCCCCCAGCAGCAGCGCATTAAGCGCACGACTATCCTGGGGGAAGCTAATGAAAAGTAACAGACTCACCAGTGCCATAATCGACACCTTGGCCCAGTTGGCAGCGCTTAGATTACCCATCTGCCAGAGACTGATCTGCCGCAACATATCATTGTCTGCAAAGTAACTTAACAGGCTGTTCAGGGCTCCGGCCAAGGCACCAATAGCAATACCGGCCAACAGCATGGTGGTCACCGATGTGCCTATACCGGAGGTAGCTAAGCGGTAGACCAATATAGTGGCAGCAAAACCGCCAACAAAAGCCCCCAGCGCCACCAGAGATAAACCCATTAATAGGCCGCTCTCCACAGCACCGCCGGCCAGCACGATCATCAGACTGGCACCCACTGAGGCACCACCAGAGACGCCGATCAGTGAAGGGTCCGCAAGGGGGTTGCGAAACAGCCCCTGCATAACGGCACCTGTACTAGCCAAAATGGCTCCCACCAACAGCGCCAGTAAGATTCGCGGTAGGCGGATATCAAACAGAATAACCTGCGCTTGGCTGACTGTATCCCCGCTGGAAAATAGACTATCGGCTGCGGCACTGAAAGCCTCAGCCATTGAAATAGATACAGTGCCCACGGTCATGGAATAGAACGCAACCACCGGCAATAGAATTGCCAGTATTGCGATCAGCCATGACGAGGGCATGCGGCGCAATTAAAAGTCCACGCCTTTGCGGGCCATAATGCCGGAATTGTATGCATGCTTAATCTCTTTGATCTCAGACACAGTGTCGGCCCAATCTGATAATACCGAGCCACCACCGCGACCCGTCACCACAACAGACTGGCTTTCTGGACGGTTTCGCAAAGCCGTCATAATCTGCTCTTCTTCGAGATACTTAAAGCTCAACATATAGGTCAGCTCATCGAGTACTACCAAATGGTAGCTGTCATCGGCGAGCATTTTTTCAGCTATAGCCCAGCTGGTTTTCGCTGCAGCAATATCACCGGAACGATCCTGAGTGTCCCAGGTAAAGCCGGTACCCATCTGATTAAAAGTCACCTGGGGGCACTGGTCGCGAACATAGAGCTCTTCACCGGACAATTGCTCACCCTTAATAAACTGCACCACACCCACCTTGTAGCCATAACCCAGGGCGCGCATCACCATGCCAAAGGCAGAGCTAGATTTACCCTTGCCATTACCGGTGAGTAAAATTGATACACCGCGCTCAGTGTTGGCAGCGGCAATTGAGGCGTCGACATTGTCTTTCAGCTTCTCCATCTTCTTCTGATGAGACTGCTGCTTTTTATCCTGAAAATCTGTCATGGTATTTTCAACTCTTTAACTAAATTTGTTTTAGTGCCGCTGGCATACCTTCTGGCAGCGGATGGATTGTAGGATGTAATGCATTGGCCATAATTTCTAAGGCATCGACCAGACGCGGGCCGGGACGGCTAAAGTAGGCATTGCCGTCCACCAGATAAACCTGAGTGCCGCTGCGTTCTTGTAATTCAGCGAAGCCCTCGGTTTTTAAGAACAGCTCAACATCTTGCATTGATCGCTGAACATTAAATCCGCACAGGGCAATAAAAATAATATCTGGCTGGGCATCGATTAATTCCTGCCAATCGCGACGCTGAGATGGCTCGCGCTTGTCGCCAAACACCGGAATACCTCCTGCCAGATCAATGATTTCCGGACTCCAGTGGCCGCCATCAAACAGCGGATCGAGCCAGTCTAACAGAGCCACTCTTGGCTTGGAGGCTAAAGGAATAGTCTGAGAGCGCTCACCAACCTGATCTATGCGACCACGCAGCTCGGCAACATAGACTTTACCCTGCTCTACCGTATTGGCCGCCTCAGCCAACAGGGTCACGGTCTCGAGAACATCGTCGAGACAGATCGGCTCAAGATTGATCACCTGGGGATTCCCCGGCAAGCTGCCAATTGCCTTGGCCACATCATTACCCGACACCGCGCAGACATCGCAGAGGGCCTGAGTAACAATTAAATCCGGTGCCAAATCTATCAGAGTGTCCATAATCAGATCATAGAGCGCCTGATCATTTTTTAACTGGTCAGTAACCAGCTTGTCGATTTCATCGCTGGTCAAACCTTCAGGAATTCGTGAACTAGTAAGAATCGGCAGGCCCACCACTGAATGTGGATAATCACACTCATGGGAGACACCGACCAGCTGCTCCCGCAGACCTAGACCGCAGACCAGTTCGGTGGCGCTAGGCAGTAACGAGACTATTTTCACGGGCCTTCCTCCAAAAGCAAATCAGCATAGACAAAGCCGTCGCGCTTAACCACCTCACCGCCAACCACGGCAATGGGCTTGCTAAACATAGGCCCATCCCAGGCAAAGGTATGGAACTCGCCGTTCTCGCCACAGGGATCAACAGCCTCTGGCAGCTCTTCGAGCAATTGAGTAGAGAATTGAGCACCGGCACAATGCTCAGGCATAACACGTGGATCAAGGCAGGTAATCGCCGCTTTAAGGCCGCCATTAATCATTTCCCGCGC
>CAJQJT010000232.1 GCA_905478725.1 uncultured Pseudomonadales bacterium | reverse complement strand
CTCGAGGGGTCTGTCTTAAGGACTTCACAGGAAGTCGCTAAAGAGCCTTTCAATACCCCATTCACTAATTCCTCCGGTTAGGTACTGGTTAAAGAACTGGCCGTAACTGCTGCGGAAAATGCCGCTATTACTCCCACAAAATACAGGGGGACTACTGATTTCATTCAACTTCTCCATTAGGGTTTTTACTTTTTTGCGACCATGAAATAAGGATGGAGCCGGCCACCGCTGAGAGCAGTGAACCTACCAACACACCGAGCTTCACATCGATCATGTATTCAGCACCCTGAGCTTCAAAGGCCAGAGAGCCGATAAACAGACTCATGGTGAAGCCGATACCACAGAGTATGGTCACGGCGTAAAACTGCATCCAGGTGGCACCCTCTGGGAGCTTGGCCAGCCCTAGTTTGATGGCCAGCCAACAGGCGCCAAAGATACCCACTTGCTTGCCGACAAATAGGCCCGCAGCAATACCCAGTGGCACTGGGTTGAGCAATGCATCCAGGGAAACACCAGTAAGGGATATACCGGCATTAGCAAAGGCAAATAGCGGCAGAATAATGAAGGATACCCAGGGATGGAGAGAGTGCTCCAGATGCGGAAGCATCTCGCGACCACTGTTATTTTTTAGCTTTAAGGGAATAAACCAGGCTATGGCAAATCCGGCCAATGTGGCGTGGACGCCAGATTTTAGTACCGCTACCCAGACCACCGTGCCAACAATAATGTAGGCAGCTTGGCTTCTTACCGATAGGCGATTAAATGCGAACAGAGTTAGCAAGCCGGAGCCCGCCACGATCAGTGACAGGGTTGAGAGATCACTGGAATAAAACAGGGCAATAATCATGATTGCGCCAATGTCGTCAAAAATAGCTACCGACAACAAAAAAAGTTTTAAGGATAGGGGAATGCGACTACCGAAAAGTGTAAATACACCCAAGGCAAAGGCTATATCGGTGGCGGAGGGAATCGCCCAGCCCTCTAGGGCAACCGCATCTTGGCCATTAAACCAAAGATAGACGAGCGCCGGGGCTGCTATACCCGCAACCGCCGCAATGCCGGGAAGCACCACCTGGGAGGGGGAGGAGAGGGACCCGGTAAGCACTTCCCGTTTGATCTCAAGCCCGATCAAAAAGAAAAATATTGCCATCAAACCATCGTTAATCCACAGCAACAGAGGCTTGGCGATATTCAGATCGCCGACACGAACCTGCACCGGAGAGGCCAAAAAATCCTCATAAACGCCAACAAAGGGACTGTTGGCCAGAATCATAGCGACCATTGTCATAAAGACCAGGAGCACGCCTCCGGCCGAATCATGACTCAGAAGTTTCTTAAATCCATAGGTAAGTTGCTGGTGCATCATAATAGGTAAGAGTGCTTGGTAATTGAATGTGGGGTAAATTTAGTCGTCTTGACGTCTTCTGTAAATTCGAATAATGTGTGGTATATGTTCGAATTTTACGAATAAACAGGAAGCAGATGACACCACTAAATTACAATCACCTCTACTACTTTTTTATCGTGGCTCGAGAGGGCAGTATTGCCAAGGCCAGCGCTAGCCTACATCTCACTCCCCAGACAATTAGTGGCCAAATCACAAAATTTGAAGCTCAAATCGGCGTCAATCTATTCGACCGAAAAGGCAAAACCTTACAGCTGTCGGAAATGGGCCGCTTAATTTACAGTCATGCAGAAGAGATATTTCAGCTCGGTGACGAACTGAGTAATGTGCTAAAAACCCAGCGCCCGATTTCATGGCAAACTCTCTCCGTAGGCATCACCGACGTGATACCCAAGGTGTTGGCTCATCAGCTACTGAAACCGGCGCTAAAAATGAATGAATCCATCCGACTGGTGTGTCACGAGGGGGATCAGGTAAGCCTATTGGCGTCGCTAGCGGTTAATAAACTCGACTTGATTATCACCGATCAGCCACTGGAGCCCGGTGGACACGTCAAAGCCTATACCCACCAAATTGCTGAGAGTGGCCTGACGTTTTTTGCTACCAAAGCGGTTGCCGCAGAATATAGGGACGGATTTCCCCTGTCCCTGTCATCTCGGCCATTTCTTATACAAAGCAAAAAGTCGGCGGTTCGACAGCGTCTGATAATGTGGCTGGATAAGGTCGGGGTGACGCCTACTATAGTTGCGGAATTTGATGACAGCGCACTGATGAAATCATTTGGCCAGGAAGGCTACGGTGTGTTTTCTGCGCCAACCATTATCGAGAAATATATTGCCTCGCAGTATGGGGTGGAAATTATTGGTCGAGCGGAAGAGTGTGTTGATCGTTACTATATTATTTCTCCGGAGCGCAAAATCAAACATCCGGCTGTTGTGGAGATCGTTAATTCCATTCCTCACTAAATCGCCGCTTTGGCTGATCCGAGTTTAGTATCATGGCGCTCTTAATCATCAGTGCTTTATTACCCTGCTTCGAGCAGATTAATTTGTTCAACATAGTAGGTTATAAAAAATAATACGTAGGGAAACGGATTAGAAAAAAATGGAAGAATTAAACAGAGATACTCTTTTTAGCGCCTCAGAATGGCTGCGCTACACCAGACATTTGCAGTTGCCACAAGTGGGGGCCGAGGGGCAGGGAAAGCTGAAAAATGCCAGAGTCCTAATTGTTGGTGCCGGTGGTCTAGGCTGTCCGGTGTCTCTCTATCTTGCCGCGGCCGGTGTTGGCAGTATTATTGTTGTCGATGGCGATATTGTCGATGTCACCAATCTTCAGCGGCAGATTCTATTTAACACCCAGCAAATAGGCGAGGGTAAAGCTGAGAGTGCCAGACAGGTGCTGATGGCCTTAAACCCAGAGATAGAGGTCATAGCCATTGCTGAGTATTTGAGCGGTGAAAATGCATCAACATTAGTGGCTTCAGCTGATTTAGTCATTGATTGCACAGATAACTTTTCTGCCCGCTATCTCATAAATGATATCTGTCAGCAGCAACAAAAACCCTGGATCTTCGCAGCCATTGATCAGTTTTCTGGGCAGTGTTCGCTGTTTTCCTCTGAGACTGGCTGTTTTAGATGCTTATTTCCTGTTCCCCCCTCGGCTATGGGCGATTGCAACTCTGCCGGCGTGCTGGGTGTATTGCCGGGAATGCTTGGCACCATTCAGGCGAATGAAGCGCTGAAATACTTGGTAGGACAATCTGTTCCTCTCAAAGGTGTTCTGTTGGTCGTCGATGCACTGGAGTTGAGCTTTAAAAAGATTGCGATCAACAGAGATCCTGAATGCGTTAGTTGTGGATCAGGCACAGCAAATACAAGTGATCAGTGGTCTGAAAAGACCTGTTCTAGCGAACCGCTAGATCATCGGGCAGTGACCGTCGAGCAATTCGAATCACTGAGAAAGCGAGCCAATTACATTGTGATTGATGTGCGCACCGATGCCGAGCGCGCAGCCTTTAATCTTGGTGGCAAGCATATTCCCCTGACTCGTTTGGCCGAATCTCTGGCCTCCATTGACCCTGAAAAGACCCTGCTCTGCTATTGCCAGTCAGGCCTACGCAGTTTGCAGGCGGCAGAGTTAATAGCGTCTCTGGGCATAACAAGCCAAAGCCTTGATGGTGGTATTTCAGCCTGGTTAAAACAGATGCCGCTATAAGTGATTTTGCTGTTGTTGCAAAAACAGGCGTACAGCGTCCTGATAGTCATCGGCTAGAGTAATCGCGCTGACTACGGCACAGCTATTGACCCCAGTGGCCAAGACGCCAGGGGCGCGCTCTAGATTGATGCCACCAATGGCGGTTAATAAATAGCGCGGTTTCAGCAGTCTTACCCATTGGCGCAATCGTTCAAGTCCTCGCTCAGAAAATCTCATCACTTTGGTGTTGGTGGCATAAATCGGTCCTATGGCAATATAGCTAGGACCTATAGCATGGGCTCGGGCAATCTCATAATAGCTGTGGGTACTAATCCCCAAACGCAGACCTGCTGCCGAGATGGCTTTTAGGTCAGCACTTTCTATATCTTCCTGACCCAGATGAACGCCATAGGCACTGTGCTCTATGGCCAGCTGCCAGTGATCGTTAATAAATAATCTAACCCGATATCTTTGCGCCAGTAAAACGGCGTGGGCAATGATTGCACTGAGATTGGCATCAGCATTTTTTATTCTTAACTGAATGGTGGTGATTCCCAAGGGCATCAGCTTCTCCAGCCATTCGATAGAATCAACCACTGGGTAGATACCTAATTCATCACCACAGGAGGCAAACTCTAAGGGCAGACCATCAGCTTTCGGAATTAAGTGAGGAGTTAAGTGAGGAGTTAAGTGAGGAGTTAAGTGAGGAAGATCTTCAAGCTGTTTGGGAAACCCAAGGTGTGCCACTGGGCCGGGGCCACTGCCCAGTTGGACGCTGTGGCGAAGCCCTTGACTGGTATAGGCCTTGGCCAGCACCAGTGCATCTCGCAATTCATAACCCTTGGCAATGGCGGCAGTAATTGCCGAAGACAGGGTGCAGCCACTGCCATGGCTATGATCTGTTGCAATATTCTCGCCAGCCAGCCAGAAGCTATGGTCTTTGTCGCAGTAGTAATCCAGACGCTGATTGTTGATCGGCTTAAAATGACCTCCGGTAATTAATACAGCTCGCACACCCACGGCCAATAACGCCTGTGCCGCATGGGTAAGTTGCTCAGTGGTGGTGATGGTTAAACCGGTGAGTGTCTCAGCCTCGCCAATATTCGGCGTCAGCAAATCAATGCGTGGTAGCAGTTGTTTAAAGGCTTGCAGCGCGTCGCTGTCGAGAAGGCTGTGATTGTTGCTCGACTGCAATACCGGATCGCAGACAACAAACCCTGAGTAGCTTTTAAGGTAGCTGGCAATGCAGCGGATGATGGTGCTATTTGCCAACATGCCTAACTTAATCGCCTGAGCCGCTAGGTCACTATCCAGGGCCTCGATCTGTGCCATTATCTGCTCTGAATCGGTGGCCCTTATATTGCTGATGGTCATAGAGTTTTGCGCTGTTAGTGCTGTAATAACAGTGCAACCATGAACGCCGAAATCGTGAAAGCTGCGCAGGTCTGATTGAATACCGGCGCCACCACCTGAGTCGGAACCGGCGATAGTCCAGGCAATCGGCGGAGTTAAATGCATGTTTAATCTTTCCTTTGGGATTAGTGCCAAAACGGTTGACCAACAATCGGCGAGCTGGGGCTGGCGGCCTCTCGTTGTGGCATAGTCCCGGATTGATAGGCCCCATAACCTGCATCCACTGCATGGGCAAAAGCACCGGCCATGGCCACGGGTTTATTCGCCAGTGCTATGGCGCTATTCAGCAGTACCCCATCAAAGCCTAATTCCATGGCCTGGCATGCATGAGAGGGCAAACCCATACCGGCATCCACCAACAGTTTAATGTGCGGTAAACGGGCGCGAAGTGTTTTGAGAGCGAAGGGGTTTAACAGTCCTTGGCCGGTGCCGATCGGCGCCCCCCAGGGCATTAAAATAGTACATCCGACATTGACCAGTTTTTGACACAGCACCAAATCATCTGTGCAGTAGGGGAAAACCTCAAAGCCTTGATCGATCAATTCTTTGGCGGCTTCGAGTGTCCCAAAGGGATCAGGTTGAAGATTGTAATCATCGCCAATCACTTCCAGTTTCACCCAGTTGGTGGCAAAAATTTCTCTTCCCATCTGTGCGATAGCAATCGCTTCTTTGGCTGAATGACAACCAGCCGTATTGGGCAAAATATGCAGTCCAGTATTTTTAATAATGTCCCAAAACTGCCCCCCAGAATTTTCACTTGGGTTCTGGCGGCGCAGTGACACTGTGACAACCTCACTGCCTGAGGCTTTAATGGCCTTGCACATAATTTCCGGTGACGGATAGAGCGCGCTGCCGATCAATAAGCGACTGGTTAGTGTCTTGCCTCCGATTTCCCAGGTCATCTCTAACCTCCCTGCATGGGGGCGATGACGTCAATATGGTCGCCATCGTTTAATACTGTTTTGTGGTAATGGCTGCGCGGAACAAACTGTTGATTCACGGCAACCGCAAAATTCGATTCGGTGTATTCCCAGACGGCAATCGCTTGGGCTAAGGAGCTTCCTATGGCGACTTTTTTTGGTTGGCCATTTAAAAATAATGCAATCATTGAGCGCTAGCCTCCTCGAGAGACTGGTGATGAAACAAGTCTTGGTAGGGACTCTGATAATCGCCCTGAGCACCGATCATTTTAAACACTTCCTGTGCGATAGCTGGGCTGATGAGATAGCCATGACGAAATAGCCCGTTCACTCTTAACAGACCCGGTTTGTAAATCACCTGGGGTTGATTGTTAGGTAGAGCGGGGCGCAGATTCACATCGCTGTAGACAATTTGAGCTTCACCAAACCCTGGATGAACACTATAGGCCGCGGAGAGCAATTCCAGCGAGGAGCGGACCGATATGGGCCCGCGATCTTCACTTTCAATCTGGGTGGCGCCGATCAAATATAAATTCTCTCGTCGCGGCACAATGTAAATGCGATAGCGGGGGTGCATTAATCTGATCAGACGATTGATGTTAACCTCAGGCGCTCTCAGCCAAAGTATTTCTCCGCGCACGCCACGCAAGTTGGGCTGTTGTTTTATCGCGCCCAACCCGCGCGTATCAACCACCCAGTCAAAGCAGTGGCTCTGCAGTCCAGCAGGTGTTTGGATCATGATTTGATAAGGGTTTACCTCCACAACAGAGGTGCTGCTATACCAGGATACGCCCTGGGCAATCAATCTTTGAAAGAGTGCTGCCATCGTGCAACAGGCACAGAGCCAGGCTTCCTTTTGCATGTGCAGCGCTTGGCTAAAGCGAGGACCCAGTTCTGGCTCTAAGTCAGTGACTTCTGCCTGCTTAATCGGCGTCACCAGCTCCGCTGTCGATGCAATATTCGCCCGCACTAAATTATAGAAGTGATCGAAATCGGCTCGGTCCTGGCTGTGTGCTACCACTAGGGTGCCGCCTTTGCGGTACCAGACTTCACGCCCTAGCTGCTCGACTATATGGTGCCATAAACCTAGAGATGCCACGCCTAGTTGGAACACCAGCGGCTCAGCTGTATCCGCTTCACTGTAGGGTGTCAGCATGCCCGCTGCACTATAGCTACAGGCGGATGAGGTCGCGATAGGCATCGATTGGTTGCTCGCAGCCAACTCACATCTACTGGGGGGCGAGCCGATTGAATCCTGTTCAAAAATCGTCACTTGATGACCCTGTTGGCGCAGTTCTAGTGCTACCAAGCGACCGATAATTCCAGCTCCAGCAATCCCTATTGATTGAATAGACACAGTGGCGACTCCACTAAACCGGGCTGTAAATT
The DNA here is from genome assembly GCA_905478725.1 of uncultured Pseudomonadales bacterium. GTDB lineage: Bacteria > Pseudomonadota > Gammaproteobacteria > Pseudomonadales > Porticoccaceae > HTCC2207. Next base: position 1,812 of record CAJQJT010000232.1, on the reverse strand, counting down.
TGGCTGCCCTGCTGTTTAAACTCGTCCGATTTCTTCGCCATCTCCGACTCAATATCCACCGTGGGAATGGTCTCCACACCGTTGACCGGGTAGCCATTTTTAGCCGCATAATCGCGCACTTCTTGAGAGATTTTCATGGAGCAGAATTTGGGCCCACACATGGAGCAGAAGTGCGCCACCTTGGCGGACTCCCTGGGCAGGGTTTCGTCGTGGTAGGCGCGGGCTGTATCAGGGTCGAGACCGAGATTGAATTGATCTTCCCAGCGAAATTCAAAGCGCGCTTTGGATAGTGCATCATCTCGCAGCTGGGCGCCGGGATGGCCCTTGGCCAAGTCTGCGGCGTGAGCGGCAATCTTGTAGGTGATGGTGCCCTGTTTGACGTCGTCTTTGTTAGGCAGACCCAGATGTTCTTTGGGGGTGACATAGCAGAGCATAGCGCAGCCATACCAGGCAATCATGGCGGCCCCTATGCCGGAGGTAATGTGATCATAGCCTGGGGCAATATCAGTGGTTAGGGGCCCGAGGGTATAAAAGGGGGCTTCACCACATTCTTTTAATTGCTTATCCATATTCTCTTTGATCATATGCATGGGCACATGACCGGGACCTTCAACCATCACTTGGACATCATGGCGCCAAGCGATTTTGGTCAGTTCACCTAGGGTCTCCAATTCGGCAAATTGTGCTTCATCATTGGCGTCGGCTATAGAGCCGGGGCGCAAGCCATCACCCAGAGAGAAGGACACATCATAGGCTTTCATGATGTCGCAAATATCCTCAAAGTGGGTATAGAGGAAATTTTCTTGGTGATGAGCCAAGCACCATTTGGCCATAATTGAGCCACCCCGAGATACGATGCCTGTCAGCCGCTTGGCGGTTAGGGGAACATAGCGTAGCAGCACCCCAGCGTGAATAGTGAAATAGTCGACTCCCTGCTCGGCCTGCTCAATTAAGGTGTCGCGAAAAATCTCCCAGGTCAAATTTTCTGCTACGCCATCGACTTTTTCTAAGGCTTGGTAAATAGGCACAGTTCCTATTGGAACTGGGGCGTTACGGATGATCCACTCGCGGGTCTCATGAATGTTTTTCCCGGTGGACAGATCCATGACGGTATCGGCACCCCAGCGTGTTCCCCAGGTTAGCTTTTCGACTTCTTGCTCAATCGAAGAACTCAGTGCCGAGTTGCCAATATTGCCATTAATTTTAACCAGAAAATTACGCCCAATAATCATCGGCTCCAGTTCCGGATGGTTAATATTGGCTGGAATAATAGCGCGTCCCAGAGCTACTTCTGCGCGGACAAATTCGGCGCTATATTCTCTGGGAATATTGGCGCCAAAGTCTTGCCCTGTATGTTGTTGATTAAGCTGGCCCTGTTCTTTGGCTTGGCTTAAGGCCATATTTTCACGGATGGCAATGTATTCCATTTCCGGCGTAATAATGCCCTGTTTGGCGTAGTGTATTTGGCTTACATTGCGACCGAATAAGGCGCGTCTGGGTTGGCGCTTTAATTCGAAGCGCAAATTATCGAGGCTTTGGTTTAACTGTCGCTGAGCGGTGTAATGTGAATTTGCCCTATCGAGAATTTGAGTATCTTGGCGTTCCTTGATCCAGTTTTCACGAACTGCCGGCAAGCCTTTACGAATATCAATGTCTGCGTCGGGGTCGCTGTATGGGCCGGATGTATCATAAATCCGCAGGGCAGGATTAGGCTCGAGTTGCGAGGTGCCATTCGCACTGGATAAGGTGGTTGCTGTTAGCTGTACTTCACGCATAGCCACACGGATATCTGGGCGGCTGCCTTCAATGTAG
>CAJQJT010000231.1 GCA_905478725.1 uncultured Pseudomonadales bacterium | reverse complement strand
CCAACTTCTTGCTGGCAGCGACCAGTTCAACAGCACCGAAATTCGCCGCACTACCCTTGATGGTGTGGGCCATATCCCTTACCTGACGAGCATCCTTTTCTGTAAGGGCTATTTTTAGCTTGCCGATATAGATCGGCGTATCTTCAAGAAAGGCACCGATCATCGACGACACCACTTCACCGACGGCCTCACGTAAAGAGGCTATAACCTTGACGTCATAACTGAGCCCGGTGTATTTGGCGACGGGTTGCTTTACCTCTTTCGCATCAACATCGGCTGGCTTTTCCACAGGCTCTTCATCTAGTTCGTTATGTGCAACAGAATCATTGGCATACCAGTAAGTCAGCTTTTCACGCAGGCCAACCAGACTCAGAGGTTTTGGCAGGAAGTCACTCATGCCAGCTTCGCGACAAATCCGCTCTTCATTTTCCGAGTTATTGGCGGTCATAGCGATAATTGGTAACGTACCCGCTTGATCGCCCTCGTAGATTCTTATTTGTTTGGTGCAGTCATAGCCATTCATCACCGGCATATTGCAGTCCATAAAGATCAGGTCGTAGTCTTCTCGAACCACCTTCTCCAGCGCCTCTTTGCCGTTGTTAGCCAATGTCGCCTGACAGCCGAGGCGCTCTAACATAGCGCAGGCAACCTGCTGATTTGCGCGGCTATCATCAACCACCAAAATTTTGCATGAGCGGGGAATTACCACCTCTTCGGGCAATCGGCCGTCATCAAAGTCATTATCGTTGGCGGTGACAAAGTATTTCGTTAACACGCCCACCAGTGAGTTTGAGCGCAATGGTTTATTCAGCCGTGGCAGCGCCAACTCACTGGCTTCAGAATCTTTGTTCCAGGGATTGCTGAGCATCACCGCAGGCCGTTTACCAAAGTTCGGTTCTAACTTGATAAATCTGAGCAACTCGTTGACCTTAATATCATCGAGATCCTGATCAACAAACAGAATATCGAAGCAATCCTCAGTTTGACGCTGACGAATAATATCCAAGGCCTGCAAACCTGATTCAGCAAATTCGGCCTTAACCTCTAAGGCTTTAAATTGCTGGGCTGCAAAGCCACTGAGGATTTCACTGGCGCTGACAAACAGAGTGCTAATATCTTTAAAGCTATTCGTAGCCTTACTGACAGACTCATCCACAGCCTCATCTTCAGCGACCAAAGACTCCGGAAGCTGTGCCACCATTACTGGCAGACAAAAGCCAAATTGACTGCCCTCGCCCAGCTCGCTGGAGACAAAAATATCACCGCCCATTAACTCAATAATTTGACTGCTGATCGCCAGCCCTAGGCCAGTGCCCTGATAGCCTTTGGTGTTTGAGGAATCCACCTGAGTAAAGGCCTCAAAAATTCGTGCCTGATCCTCTGGCGCTATACCTATTCCCGTATCCTTAACAACGAATCTCAGATGTACCGTTGAGCCCGCGCTCTGGAGTTCTTGAGACGCAGAATCCAATTCAGGGGAATCCAAATTGCCATCATTCTGCAGACTGATATAAATTGAGACGTCACCGCGCTCGGTAAACTTAAGTGCATTGCCCGCCAAGTTAATCAGTACCTGACGAATTCTATCGCTGTCACTATGCAGCATAGGTGGCACATCTTCATCGATGATATAACCTATATTAATATGCTTTTTCAGAGCAGTGCTGGAAAGCAAGCCCACCACTTCATCAAGACTTTCATGGAGTAGGTAGTCGCGGTTGGTGATGCTAATCTTGCCAGCATCGGCCTCAGAAAAATTGAGAATATCGTCGATCAACGCCAGCAGATTGTCCCCAGAGGATTTCGCTGTCTGCACATATTCCTGCTGTTTAAGACTCAAACCCATAGTGGTCAACAGGTCTAACATACCTAGCACTGCGTTCATCGGCGTACGCAACTCATGAGTTACGTTGGCGGCAAATTCAACCTTCATCTCGGCCGATGTCATGGCCATTTTCATTGCCCGCTTCAGTTCTCGACGACGATTCTCAAGCACCTGCATCATGCGATTAAACGATTTTTGCATGTCGGTAATATCCACCGGCCCCTGAATCTCAGCACGAATTTTCTCTTCACCCTGCTGGGCTCGCTTCATCACTGTTGATAGGCGTTCGATGGGGCTGGTGAGACGACGTGAGAAATAGAGCAGGGCAAATAACAAAATGGCTGCGCCAAAAAATGACGCCATCAGGTTGTTTTGCAATGTACTTTTTTGCATTTTATGGAGGGTATCTTTGCCCACCACAACAGTGATGTAGCCCAGCAGCAGATGATCACTGTTAGTCGTATCCATCCCTTGGCTATCGTCGGTACTACTGGTATAGACTGGAGAGGCAAACTTCCAAAAGTCGATATTCTCTGCCACTAGGCTGAGTTCTGTGGCTTTTTTATTCGCCGTCTCCGCCGCCTGCTGGCTATCCTGATCGACAAACTCGCTGCTATCGGCGACAAACATCGAACCAGTGGCAAACAACACATCTGATTTATCAGTTTCAATGACTATTCCCTTTACTCCAGGAAAGTTCATGGCATCTCCGCCAATATCGCTAGCGGTTTCAGAACTCTGATATAGCAGTGCAATTTCACTGCGCCGCGCTAAGGATTCGGTTACCTGTTTGCCCTGCAGCATCTCGTGCTCTTCGATAATAGTGCTAGATATTTTGCTAACGGTAACCGACGTAACGAAAGCCAAAACCAGAATACCAAAGATAAACACCAGGGATATCTGAGTTTTAAAGCGCAACTTATCGAACCAGTTAGGTTTTAGTCTAGGCATAAGTGATCACCGCGCCGGAAGCACTAGGTCAATGTGCGCCCGCATATCATCAGTCAAGTTGATCCCAAGATGATTGCTGGTGCGCTCGTTGAGAGTGACAAAGACATCGTTCAATGGCTGCATTGCCCGCGCCGACTCTTCACCTTCAGTAGCAGAGAGATCACCGGCAACGGTTTGCGCAAGACGCCCGAGACTCAAGCCCATTTTGTAATTGTTAGGATAAACAGAAAACAACGCGCCGCGCTTTACATGTACCGGGTTAGAAGAGAACACCACAAAGTGCTTTTCCCAAGACTCCTGCAACAATATGGATAGCATCGCATTATTTACAAATGAGCCGTTGGGCAGAATCCATACAGCGTCATCCTCATCCAAGGTTCGCATCAGATCTCGATAAACCGTCGCCGCACTCCTGATATCTTCGGCTTCATGAATCACCAAACTGAAGCTTTGATTTCCTGGCTGCCCTTGATACTCCTGTACCTGAGAAGCCTCCAATTCGAGTTCAAAATCACGGGCAGTGGTGCCGGGCTTGGCAATCACATGGACTTTTTTAACGGCGGGAACCAAAAACTTTAGCTTGTTGGATATGGCCTCAAAGCTAGGCGTCAGGCTGATACCAAAGACCTTGTTAAACTCGCCATTAACTGCCCCCACTATGACTTTATGCTGGCGGTTCTTTTCAGCGACTTGCCTGGCCAAGCGATTGCCCAGCACCAATACCGGCGATTGCCTGTCGAGAACATGGACAAAGTCCACCGGAGACTGATTTTCTTTTAGTGCGACACGCTGAACCTGCTCTTGGTAACCATCCTCGGCACCTCGAACAATTTCTTCAAAGACACGGGAAAATGGCTCACGCACCTGTGGGTACACGATCACCAATTCAACCGCAGCAGCGGTGACGCTGCGGCAGAGAATCAGTGTTGCAAGGGCAATAAACAGCGCCCGCATGCTCCCTGTGATTTTTATAGCACTACCTCCTGTACTGCCGTAAAAAAGAGCTAGCAAATTGCCTTGGCAACTTGCTAGCTCATCTATGTCTACATACTAAATACTAGTTCAAAAGCTGTATCGAATCTCACCCAATAGAGCTCTGCCCGACAACGGCAAGTCATTGGGAATAAATGGCATGGGATTAGAGTTGGGACTGGGCTCACGGGCGTCTTCGTCAAATAGATTGTTCACAGTCAAAGCAAACTCAAAGGAGTTACTCATAACCTTACGCAGCGACAGATCAAATAGTACGTAGTCATCAATATCTGAGCGCATATCCTCACTGAGACGGTTGCGATCCATAACCCAGTTGGCACGCAGATTAACTCGCCAATCTTTCGGCAAAATCCAGTCAGCACGGAGGTAGAGCTGTTTTTCTGGTGACTTGGCTGCCGGTACATCCAATGTTTCATCGGTCGAATTTTGCACAGCGACGTTACCGGTCAAAGTGAAATTATCCGTTGCCTGCCAGATCGCCTCAAACTCCATACCGTAGCCTGTTTGCTCTCCAGAGTTTTGTGCGGTGCGAGTACTGTTATTGGTGTCGGGAATAAACTGGATAATATCGCTCCAGTCGTAATAGAAAAAATTCGTCATCAATGTCAGTTCATAATTGGGTCGATAATCAAAAGCCAACTCATAGCTTTTAATCTCTTCCGGCTTAAGATTGATATTGCCGAGAATTAAGGGGTTATTAATCGCCCTCGTCTGGGCAAATGAAGGGGCACGAAATGCCTCGCCATAGAGAAATTTAGTGGTTAATTTGTAGCTGGTAGACCAGACCAATGCCAACCGTGGATTAGTGGTGGCACCAAAATCCGAGTAGTTATCATGTCGCAGCCCTGCGGTTAATTCCCAGTCATTGGCCAGCAGCCAAACATCCTGAAGAAACACATAGCTATTGTTGCGACTGTCTTCGGTAAGGAATACAAAGGGGGTATCTGATACGTCGACTAATGGGTCACCGGGCAAGATTATCTGCATAGTCTCGGGGTTAAAGCCGAAGTTTTTCGACTCAGTTATCTTGTCAATTTCACCATCGTAATAGCCGGCGCCAGCACTGATACGATGTTTTTCGATACCGCTGTGCTCCATGCGTACACCCACACGAGTGTGACGCTCAAAAATCTCAGGATTGCCGATTACGCCATCGGGAAAGGGGGGAAAGATCGGTAACCCGGACAGATCAAGAAAGGGACCAGTAGAACCGGCTGGGTAGAGAATAAAGTTACCCTCCACTTCCTGAGAGGTATCAAAATAACTGGTTTGAAACTCAACTAAGGTGTTATCAAATATCTCCTCGTCAGTGTAGGTGAGATCTATATTGAATCGTTGACTGGAAAATTTGTTTCCTGGATTGAGTGCTTGAGCTGCACCGGCGCCATCACCGATATTGTTGCGAATCTGACTGCCCGCTCTGAGCCGTAATTTCTTGTAGGTTGCCTCAAGGCGTAACTCAACATTCTCCGAGGAGAGATTGATCGAACCGGGGGCATTTGAGGCGGGAGTATTACCCGGAATTAAATCAAGTAGACTTTGAGCATCCATGTCGATCACAGCATCGGATCCATCGCTCTTTGTAAATTCTATGCTGCCCATATAGCCTAGGCCGCCTTTTTCGCCCGCCCCAGTGAACCAAACATCCGTAGTATCAAAAGAGCCAACCCTAACGCCAGCAGAATTACGCTTAACCTCATCCGGGCTCTTGGTAACTATATTAATCACTCCGGCAAAGGCATCGGCACCATAGAGTGCTGAGCCAGGTCCTCGGATAACCTCAATTCTCGAGATTGCTTCAACCGGCATACCGCCCCAAACAACATTGCGATCGCCCTGAAATAAATTGGTGATGGGGATGCCATTAATAAGCATTAAAACTTGAGGGTTAAAGTCGGAGGAAATACCTCGAAAAAGATATTGAGGATTATATCCAATCACGTCACGACTAATATGCAGACCGGGAACCGACTCCAATACCTGATCGATATCACGAGCGCCCATAGCGCGTATTTGGCTGGCAGTAATAACCGAGGCGACCGCTGGTGCTTTAGCAATAGGCTGGGTGGTCCCTGTGGCAATGGAGACATAGTCCTCATCGCCGTAGAAACCGGCGAAATCGACACCTGAATTAAGAGAATTTTCGGCAAATGCCGTATTACAGGCCAGAACGAATAAAACAAACACTACATACAGCTTAGTCATTATTCACACCCTCCAGTGCTTGACTGTCTCGCCTCCAGTAAAGTTGAGTCGAGAAGTCCGTAAGGGAAAAAAACATCCTTCCTGCTGATCTAATGCATCAATAAAACAAGGCATCGCACCAGCAGTGAAAGCTAATGTCGCCATATGATAAAAATCCATAGGGCTCAATCCTTCGTCAGCCAATAAACCGGCACAGACCGCCGCAATATTGATTTGGTATTTAAACCGGCTAGCTGCTAAATACTCCTCCACAGCAAAGGCAAGCTTGATATATTTACCTTTGCCGCAGCCTATTGAACGAGCAAAATTCATCATTGGCTCTACTCGTTCATCCGCCGTAACTAATGGCCGTCCATAGCCGTAGACACTGCGATACTGCTTTAACTCTGCTCGAACAATTTGCTCTAAACTCTCACCCTCAGCTAATCGCTTATCGGCGCGGTATAAAAAATCTGTCGCGCCTTTAATAGGCTTCAGCCCATAAATAGTTGCCTCGCTAACCGCCACTGATGCCGCTGCAGCAAGGGCCCCTGTGGAGCGAGCAGTCCCAGCAAGTGCTGATACCCGGTTATTCCAAATGCGCGGATCAGGAAAGCTAGTGCAGATAACCCACATGCCCTCCATTAACCGCGCAATCTCCTGCGACTCTTTCCCGGTACTGGCAAACAGCAAATACTCCATCCATGAGCTGTTATTTAAATCCTTAAAAACATCTTTGCCGCGCAGTACAACCTTTCCCTCTAGGGACCAACCACCCATTGAAGTTTGCCAATTATCCTCAAACTTCTCTAACTTACTGTGAACCGACATACAGTTTTCTCACTGGGCCGAATGGCCTCACGGATTTAATTTGAACCCGTTGGCAAAAAACGGGTATTTGCGCCAACCCAGCCTCTCTTGCTCGAGGCTGTGAACTGCCGCTCCCGGTAGGCGTAATAATAAAAACAGCATTTCAGCCTGTTCCGGTAAAAATTCAAGATCATAGAAAGCCGCGGCAGCGACACCGGAAAAGGCTAAGGGGCATCCAGCAAACTCTTCTAATGCAGCACGATTAGCCTTTAGCCATTGCAGATTGGTGCCTTTGCCGACATCGGCAAGATGTGCCAATGTTTCTTTTACCGGGGTAGGACAGGTCACGCCATTGGGGTCAAAACCCGGCGCATGCTCCATAGGCAACCAGACATCTTCGCGCCCCAGCTCTGGTGGCTGTTTAATCATCTGCTCCCAGAGTTCAAGACTATTCTGGCACTGCTGCCAGTATTCCAAAGCATGGAACACTTCGCGAGAACCACCCAAATTACCTGCACCCACAGCGATTGCGGCGATCATTGCCGAGGCATGAGTGGAACCGCCAACTCCCGCGCTCATAGCCGCTCTAACGCTGTGATCTCTAGGGCCGGGATTAGCCAGAGCAATAGCCAGCCCTTGAAGTAGCGCCGACTGCTCCGGTGTTGGCTGTTGCTGCTTAAAGAGCAGATAGAGGTAATCTATATAGCTAGCGTTTTTTAATAGATCGCCATATACATCATAGCCACAGCAATAACATTTGGCCGCGGCGAATGGGTTGTCAGGCTCGGGAGTTTCACACCAGATTTTTGTTTCAATAGTTTCAGTAAATTCTTCAGGCATGTTTAATTTTCAGCACATTGGTTCTTAGTGCTATTGGCGGTGCTTCAGCGACGTCGATGCGCACATCGAGAACCGTTGGCCCTTTAAGTGCGCAGATAGTTTTGATATCGAGACTCTTTAAATCTGCCGGTGAATGAATAATATGGCCAGGCGCACCCATTGCCTCAGCCAGAGCCGAAAAATCTACAGGGGTTAATTTATTTGCAGTTGGTTCTGCGCCGGTGAGCATTTGACCATGCTTGACCATGCCGTAGGCACTGTCATTTAAGATGACAAAAATAACGGTTAACTTTTCTTCTATAGCAACGGTCAACTCCTGACCGCTCATCAGCCAACTGCCATCACCAGTAAGACATACCACAGGGGTATTATCTAAGGCCATACTGGTTCCAACAGCGCTGCCAATCGCCCAGCCCATTGAAGCAAAATCCATTGATGCGCTAAACAAACCCCCATGGCCTCGCATACCCGCGAGACGACGATCAAACGGATGCAGGTAATGTGTGCCCCAGGCGAAACTATTACCCGAGTCGGCTAAATAACGTGTATGAGGAGGAAAAAGCTGAGGCAGGTAATACATAAGGCGCTGCGGCTTTATTGGTGTGGCATCACTGTTATAAGCATCAAGGTTATCGCAGTCAAAATGCATTTTTAAATCTACAGAAGACTCTTTATTATCCTGCTTGATGCCTTTTTGATCCCTAACATCGACAACCGCTCTCAGTGGCGAGCCCTTAGGATTCCCGTATTGACTATCTATCCGACTAAAGATGGTTTCAAGGCAGCCTCTAACATGTAATTTTGCCATTGGCGTACGGGTTAAATTTGCCTCCGTGGATTCCACATGGACCAGTTTGCCGTTAAGAAGAAGTTTGGTATCCCATGCATTACTGGAGAACTCACCAAAGCGAGCGCCAATGGCAACCACCAAATCCACACTGGGATCTGTGAGTAACAGTTTCGCGGAATTATGTCCGGCAAAGCCGATAACGCCTTTAAATAGAGGGTGATAAGGGCTGACCAAACCTTTGCCATGAGGGGTTACGATAATTTTTGCATCGATTTCAGAAGCAATACTCAAGATACTAATAATCGCTTCGCTAGCTTCATCGCCAATAATAAACACCGGATTACGTGCCCGGGTTATTTCAACGTTGAGTTTAGCAACGGCTTTTTCGTCAATAAGCGCAGGCCTATCCAATAAGTTACCCAACTGATAATGAGTCTGGCTGACAAGGTTATCCATCGCCATCACATCACGCGGCACGCTGATATGAGCCGGCCCCGCTGGGGAGCCCATAGCC
>CAJQJT010000230.1 GCA_905478725.1 uncultured Pseudomonadales bacterium | reverse complement strand
CTATTGCGGGACTCGCAGAGCTGGCTCAATATTTTCTCCAAAGCTGGCAGAGTTCGATCCGTGAGTTGTTGATTGCTCTCGACCCTAGGCTCTGGATTAGCTGTCACAATAACCTACACTATTTTTACGCCATATTGATGAAGGTTGATTGGCGGCAGCTGCTGAGGCACTGGCCGCATCCAACAGTCCACTACCTCAGGAGACACTGGTGGCCCATTTCTGTGCTGAATTCGGTTTTCACGAAAGCGTCCCTATTTACTCTGGTGGATTAGGTGTTCTCGCCTGAGATGACTGCAAGGCGAGCAGTGATTTGGATATTAACTTTGTCACGGGGGGCCGCTCTATCACGAGGGCTATTTCACCCAAACCATCGATTGTAGTGGTCAACTAATTCCGGACAGTAAATAAGGTTTTTCTTCAGCCATGTCTCGCTCTGCCAGTGTAATAGTCAGAAGGCCATCGCGAAATTTGGTGGAAATAATTTTGGGGCGGCTGCTTCAGGGATACTAAAGCGTCGATAAAAAACTTCTTGCGCAGACTCGTTACTGTAATAGCCATTACGGTATTGATTCCGATGGAATTTGCGCTCAGTCTTAATGGATAAAATCCTATTATGTATATGCAACTCGACATCTTTGACGTCAATCCTCGGGATGTTCAAACTGATAAAAAATTGCCTGTCGGCCAGATGTATGTTGATCGGAGGAATCCATTGTCCGGTGACGGCTGAACTGTCTCTAGTTGGCAATGAGGACGGTTTCTCTGCGCAAGGTCGGAAAAACTCATTGAAGTCTTGGTACAAGCGGCTCATTAGGTGCTTTGGTTGCTGTATCTCTGAGACCAACAGGGCACTTCTCTTGATGTGACACTAGGTTTTGGCCATTTATCCAAATAGAGCTGTTAACTCAGGGCTCAAAACACTATAAAAGCATTTTGGGACTAAAGGTTGATGGGTATCAATAAACCGATATAGCTGTAATAAGAGAAATCGTTAGTCCATTAGTTCGAGCAGATAATTGTTAGCAGTTCTAAAATTCGTACTCCAATAACAGTCTAAATGAGAGGTTCGGACTCTTTCTATCAAGACCAAAAATAGCGCCGCTCTCCCATTTAACTTTTTTTCGCGAACCCCAGCGTAGTTCGCCCATGATTACCGGACCTATGGCTAAGGTGTCCTGGCCCATATATAGCTCAATGCCGGGCTCTAGTAGTTGGTTCTGTCTATAACGACTTTGCATAGTCAGAGTAGATTCTACTTCGTCGGGAATGTCGCTCCCCCATTCCTGCTCAACAATCAGGTTCGCTGTGTGACTCCAGCGCCCCAACTCCTTTTCAACGATAACGCCGCTCGAGACTTCGTAAATATTTTTATCGATCACTTTGGCCAACTCAAATAACATCCCCCAGTCAGCCCAGTATTCACCTTGCTCGCTGAGCTGCCATTTCAGCTCGAACTCAACGGCATGAATATCGAAATCTGCGTTCTCTGATTTGTCACCGGTTAAATAGACTTCCGCAAACCAGCGGTCGTTGAGTGAACGACCGTAGGCAAAGCGATAGAGCTGGTTGTTATCGGGAGAGAGGGGCTGGCGGTCTTGAATGACCGCTCTAAATTCCAATTCCTGCTCGGTTTCCTGAACATAGGGGTGATAAATTTTGTCGATCACAATTCCGTCAGCGACACTTACGGTGCTCAACAGCAGGGCGATAATCAACACTGTAATCTTCACTTCGCTACCTCAGTGGGCTGATTGGCCGGATGATGTTTTTTATACTGCGTACCGCTAAAGGCTGCTAGACAGACTAGGCCTATGCCGGTCGCGTAGGCGATCATCTGTGCCGCCGTCGGTCGCGCTTCGTAGCCAATCAGGGCATAGAGGAGTTCGCCGAGCATACTTTCTTCTGCAAGTAGTCCCGAGCTATCCCAGAGTGGCGCGGTCTGTTTAATCCAATCAACCTGAGTCAACTGCACTGCAGATTGAGAGAGCATGGTGCCGGCAAATAGAGCCAGTAATACCAGCAAAGTGGGTTTCTTCCAGCCTGTGGGCAGGCCGAGCAAGGCATAAAATAGAAGTATGCCGATACTGGCGCCTATACCAAAGCCGATACTGCTGCCGATCAAAACAGTCTGTATATGTTCGCTGCTGCCTAAAAAACCGCTTAGATAGAGTATGATCTCCTGACCTTCGCGGATCACGGCGAGCATAATGATGACAGAGCAGAGTTGCGCAAAGCGCTGGCTATAACCCTGCCAGTCTGTCAATTGAAATTGCTTGAGACCGGTAATTAGCCATACTGCCATGGCCACAAGAATACAGATCATCGACTGCAGAAGTGCGTTTAACAGCTCCTGTCCGGCATAATCAAATGACTCCGATATGCTGCCCATATTACTGGCAAATATAAAAGCGATAACGGTTCCCATTGACAGCCCATACCATAGCCATCTGTGGCCGCACCGGAGCTGGGTGTTAATCGCCAGCAGCACAGCAATTAAAAGTGCCGCTTCAAGGGTTTCCTGCAGTATCAAAATAACAGAGTTTAATAACATAGTTGTACAGCCGCCTATTTAACCAAAATTTTGCCCTGGGCGGTCTTTGGATAAAACTCACCAAAGAACGGGTAGGTGCCGGATTTAAGGGGGCCAATAAAAATCACTGCACTACTGTTGCCGACAATGACTTTTTCACGGTTGAGTTCGTAACTTTCAAATTCCTCCGGTGTGGGGTCAGTGTTGTGAATCAGCAGTTTGATCTTGGTAGCAGCTGGTAGTATCAGCTCTGCGGGGTAGAACAGATGGTCTTTAATGGTAATTTCAACCACGGGTGTTGCAGATGCCGTGGCGCAGACCAATAAGCCTCCGAGCAACAGCGCAGCTATTGCCTTATGGTTATTTGCGGTAGGCCATCTGATGCTAAGGTAATTCATACTTGATCCAAGTCTATGGTGCTATCAGCCCTAAAGCGCAGCGTAAAGGTACAGCCGGTTGCGAATGAAGAGGGCCCCACTTTGATTGTTGCGCCATATAAATCCGCCACCCTCTTGACGATGGCCAAGCCGAGACCACAGCCGGGCTCCCCAGACTGATGGCGGTCGCCACCGACACGATAAAAACGCTCAAAGACCCGCTGATATTGATCTTCGGCAATACCGGGGCCGGAGTCTTCCACTTTCAACACCACTGCATCGGCAACGCGCTCAATACTGACTAAAATCTGTCCATTTTCCGG
>CAJQJT010000229.1 GCA_905478725.1 uncultured Pseudomonadales bacterium | reverse complement strand
ATTGATGATCTCGAAGATCTTGAGGCGGTGGCCACTCTAGGCTTTCGCGGCGAAGCTCTCGCCAGTATCGCCTCTGTATCTCGCCTCAGCCTAACCTCTAATAACGGCGAGGGCAGTGCCTGGAAAGCCATTTCCGAGGGTCGGGATATGCAAGTGGAAGTCACTCCCGCGTCTCATCCTCAGGGCACCAGCGTTGAAGTGCGGGATCTGTTTTTCAACACTCCAGCCCGGCGCAAATTTCTGCGCACCGAAAAAACCGAATATAACCGCATCGACGACAGTATTAAAAAGCTCGCTCTGAGCCGCTTTGATGTGGCCTTTAATCTGCGCCACAACCAGCGCGCCCAGATCAGCTTGCGCCCGGCCAAGACTCAGCTGGAACAGGAAAAGCGGGTTGCTGATATCTGTGGTACCACCTTTATGGAACAGGCGCTCTATGTGGACAATGTCCGTCCCGGCCTGCGCCTCTGGGGTTGGATTGGACTGCCGACCTTTTCCCGCAGTCAGGCGGATCTGCAGCACTTTTTTGTCAACGGTCGCTGTATTCGTGACAAGGTCGTTTCCCATGCTGTGCGTCAGGCCTATCAGGATGTGCTCTATCATGGCCGCCATCCAGCCTTTGTACTGTTTCTTGAAATCACTCCAGCGGATGTGGATGTCAACGTACACCCGACCAAACATGAGGTGCGTTTTCGCGAAAGTGGCTCGATCCACAGCTTTATCTCCAGCACATTAAAAAAAGCGCTGGCGGAAGATCGCCCTCAGGATCACTTGCAGTCAAACGGTCCTGGCGAATTTGCTGAAGGCAGTGAACAGTTTCCAGGAATGGTTAATCAGCCTTCTCCCAGCTGGCAGGCGGCACCGCAATCTCAGCCAGCGATGCAGTTTTCCTCGCAGTCCAATTTTGGCGGTAGCTCATCTGGTGCCATGTCGGGTTCAGCAGGGTCGATGCAAAACTATCAGAGCCTTTACTCCACCAGCGGGATCAATCTTCCTGAATCTGAGAATCCTCTGAGAGATCAGCAGGATATTCCCCCGCTGGGTTACGCCATTGCGCAATTAAAGGGTATCTATATTCTCGCTGAGAACCGCGAGGGCCTAATTATTGTCGATATGCATGCTGCCCATGAGCGCATTACCTATGAGCGCATGAAAGGGGCCTTTGATGATCAGGGGTTAGTTTCTCAACCCTTGCTGGTGCCAGAAAGTCTCTCAGTCAGTCAGCGGGAAGCCGATGCCGCTGAGCAGCACAATGAAGTCTTTGCCAAGCTTGGCTTTGTCGTCGAACGGGCTGCCGCTGAGAGTGTGATCGTTCGAGAAATTCCAGCAATCCTACGTGGATCAGAAGTTGAAGCATTGCTCCGGGATGTACTCTCGGATTTACTCGAGCACGGAAACTCTGAGCGTATCAGGGATCATATCAATGAAATCCTTTCGACTATGGCCTGTCATGGTTCAGTACGTGCCAATCGCAAACTGAGCATTCCGGAAATGAATGCACTACTGCGTGATATGGAAGCCACTGAGCGCAGCGGTCAATGTAATCACGGGCGACCTACCTGGTCCCAGTTGACATTAGATCAGCTCGACAAGTTATTTTTGAGAGGGCGCTAATAGCGTGGCCAGCACAGAGCGGCCATCGGCGATCTTTGTTATGGGTCCCACCGCCAGTGGCAAGACCGATTTAGCCATAGCCTTGCAGCAGCATCTTCCGGTTGAACTCATTAATGTGGATTCAGCGCAGATTTATCGACAGCTGGATATTGGCAGCGCCAAACCAGACAAAGCGACACTGGCAGCGGCTCCCCATCGTTTGATCGATATCCTCGACCCTCTGGAAACCTATTCTGCAGCAGATTTTATTGTTGATGCCACTCGGGAAATGGCGGAAATCACCAGTAGAGGAAAAATTCCACTGCTGGTGGGCGGTACCATGTTGTATTTTAAGGCGCTGCTTGAAGGATTGTCGGATATGCCTTCAGCCGACGCTGACATTCGTGCCGAGATGCTCAAGCATGCGGAGGATTTTGGCTGGGCCTCAGTCCACGAGCAATTGCGCGCTGTTGACCCCGAGAGTGCCGCAAGTTTACATCCCAATCATTCCCAGCGTATTCAGCGCGCGTTAGAAGTCTATAGAATCAGCGGCGTGCCCATGTCGGCCCTGCGGCGGGAACCAAATGTCGGCAGTGTTGCCGAAAGCTACAGTATTAAGCAAATTGCCTTGCTGCCAAACAATCGAAAGCTCATCCATGACCGTATAGAGACTAGGTTTATGACCATGATGGAAGCGGGATTTGAGACGGAAGTGCGCGAG
Organism: uncultured Pseudomonadales bacterium; assembly: GCA_905478725.1. GTDB lineage: Bacteria > Pseudomonadota > Gammaproteobacteria > Pseudomonadales > Porticoccaceae > HTCC2207. The sequence goes on along the minus strand of CAJQJT010000229.1, from coordinate 2,761 downwards.
CTATTTCAGCGCGGTGACCTCCATGAAGATTTGCCTGCGATCCGCTCTGTTGGCTACCGTCAGTTGTGGCAATACTTGCAGGGACAATGTAGTTTAGATGAGGCGGTTGAAAAAGGTATTATTGCCACCCGTCAGCTGGCCAAGCGGCAGATTACCTGGTTGAGAAACTGGCCCGCCAGCTGCGAAATACAGGTGGATAATGAGACAGGACTACTGTCGATGAATAATATTTGCCAGTTGGCCTTGAAAAAACTGCCCGTAGCGCCCATATATTCGGGGAACATGGAAAGTTGATGATAAATTGGCGGCCAATGTTGTTGATTTAGTTGCAGGTCAAGTTTGACTTGCGTTTTTGCTGCTGGAATAGCAGCTTTATTTGATTAATAAGGAGAAGTATAAATGTCGAAAGGGCATAACTTACAAGACCCTTTTCTTAATGTGTTAAGGAAAGAACGCATCCCGGTATCCATCTTTTTGGTTAACGGAATTAAATTACAGGGACAGGTAGAATCATTCGATCAGTTTGTAGTGCTGCTAAAAAACACCGTTAGTCAAATGGTGTACAAGCACGCTATTTCAACAATTGTTCCTTCACGTGTAGTTAAGCTGCCCACTTCAGGCGGCACCGGAACCCCTAGTCAGGGTGGTTTTGATGACGATGGCGGAAACTACGCTGACGACTATTAACTAGAGTGGCATTATTTTTTGAACGACCCGAATTTGGGGAACGAGCGATTCTTGTTCATTTAAAGTTGCAGAGTGAGTCCGAACCTGAAGATCCGAGAGAGTTTGAAGAATTAGTCCTATCTGCGGGCGGCGATCCAGTGGACTTTATCTCTGGCTCTCGCTCTGCTCCCCACGCAAAATTATTTGTTGGCACCGGCAAGCTCGAAGAAATTGGTGCGGCTGTTGCAAGCCACTGTGCCGAACTGGTTATTTTCAACCACAATTTATCCCCCAGCCAAGAGCGCAACATTGAGGCCGAACTCAAGTGTCGGGTGCTCGATCGTACCGGTTTGATTCTCGATATCTTTGCTCAGCGCGCGCGAACCCACGAGGGTAAGTTGCAAGTGGAGCTAGCCCAGCTGCAACATCTGTCATCACGACTGGTGCGCGGTTGGACTCACCTTGAGCGTCAGCGCGGCGGCATTGGTATGCGCGGTCCCGGTGAAACTCAGCTTGAGTCGGATCGCCGTATGGTTCGCGATCGCATCAAGTCGATTCAGGGTCGCCTGCTAAAAGTGCGCAAGCAGCGTGCCCAGGGACGTCGTGCCCGAGTTCGAGCCGAGGTCCCTGCAGTCTCATTGGTGGGCTATACCAACGCCGGTAAGTCGACGCTGTTCAATAACCTGACTCAGTCCGATGTGTTTGTCGCCAACCAGTTATTTGCCACCCTCGATCCCACCATGCGCAAGCTTGAAGTGCCGGAACAGGGGCAGGTTGTGTTTGCTGACACCGTAGGCTTTATCAGCCATTTGCCTCACCGTTTGGTGGATGCCTTTCGCGCTACCTTGGAAGAGGCGGCCAACGCAACCTTGCTGCTCCATGTTGTTGACGCAGCGGCAGAGGATCGCGCCACCAATATCAAGCGCGTTGAAGAAGTGCTTAAAGAGATTGATGCGCACAAGTTGCCGACCCTAATGGTCTATAACAAGGTTGATCTGCTTGAGGACTTTACTGCGCGCATTGATCGCAATGCCGAAGGTCAGCCAGTCGCAGTTTGGCTGTCGGCGCTCAAAAATGAAGGTCTAGATCTCTTGTTGCAGGCCGTGGCCGAGCGCTTGCCAGGACAGTTTGTCCACAAAACCCTGCGCCTAAAACCGGATCAGGGTGCTCTGCGTGCATCTCTTTACAGCCATAAAGCCGTATTAGATGAGCAGGTCGATGAAAATGGCTGGATCAACTTGGAGGTTAAGCTCTCTGAGGTCGATTACTTACGCTTGATCAAGAGTTCGGGATTGGATTTAGACGATTTGGTGACACTGTAGCTAGTTGAAGCCAAAGGCTTTAGAATTATGCCGGCGCTAAAATTTTTTAGACGCTGGTACGAAATTTACTTAATTGGAGAATACTTATGGCCTGGAATGAACCGGGTGGTGGCAAGGACCCTTGGGGTGGAAAGCGCGGCAATGATGGCCCGCCAGATCTCGATGAAGCGCTCAATCAACTGAAGAAAAAATTCAGCAGTTTTGGCGGAGGATCTAATGGATCCGGTGGACCTGATAGCAAAAGTTTACTCCCAATCGTAGCCGTAGTGCTGCTGGTACTCTGGGGTTTGATGGGCTTTTACCAAGTCGATGAGAAAGAGCAGGCAGTTGTCTTGCGTCTGGGTAAGTACCACGACACTCTGGGCTCTGGCCTGCAGTGGAATCCCAAACTGATCGACAAGGTTTACACAGTTCGTGTGACTGAAGAACGACAGTACTCAGCGCGCGGTTTGATGCTGACTCAAGACGAAAACATTGTTGAGATCTCCCTGACAGTTCAGTACAACATTGAAGACGCCAAGGCTTTCGTACTCAATATTCGCGACCCAGAGACCAGTCTTAAGCATGCCACTGACAGCGCCCTGCGCCATGTAGTCGGCAGCACAGGTCTTGATGGCGTTATCTCCACCGGTCGAGAAGAAATTGCGATATCCACCGCTGACAAGCTGCAGGTTCTGCTGAATAACTACAAGAGTGGAATTAATGTGGTGAAGATCAACATCGAAGAGGCGCGACCACCGAATGAGGTCAAGTCTGCCTATGATGACGTGATC
>CAJQJT010000228.1 GCA_905478725.1 uncultured Pseudomonadales bacterium | reverse complement strand
ATATAGACCCATTTCCACAGATCGCTATCGGCTTTCAAAAGCTGTTTCATAAATTGCCTTTAATCCACTAGAGTGGAAAAAACATCATCGCCCACCATAGCACTATCGACTGTTAAAACAGAGCTTACTTAACTACCCCCGATGGGGGTAGACGTAGGACATTAAAGCGTAGAAAGCTCATCACCAGTTGCTGACTGGACCACCTCAGGTTCGACCTTACTTTTGACCTTGTTTTTACCTCAGCAAAAAGTACCGCCTGTGGATCAACAGCCGAGCTGGCTATTACACCCGTCTTAGCCTATATAAAAACTCTGGACCCTTTAAAGTGCAACAAGCATTAACCGGCAAAAAAAGTTGCTATCCAAGCTTATTACTTTTAGAGTATTCAGGTCTCTATAGCCACGGCTGTAACAATTGGGCTATATGCAGAGAGTGCAAATTATAAAGAAAAGATCACGTGCAAATGTGACTATTAAATAAATCAAAGGGGAAATCATGAAGCTTATACGTGCACAGAAATCGTGTTTGGCACTTGCGGTGGCGAGTATTTTTGCCAGTGGCATAGCCCAAGCAGCAATCGAAGAAATAATTGTAACGGCCAACAAACGCGAACAAACTCTGCAAGACATTCCAATGTCAGTATCGGTCACCAGTGCCGAGCAGATTTCTCAATCTAGCATTGTCGATTTAATCGATTTGCAATCCGCGGTTCCAGCACTGCGTGTTAACCAGCTGCAAAGCTCTGCACAGACTAACTTTATTATTCGCGGCTACGGTAACGGCGCTAACAACCCAGGTATCGAGCCTGCGGTAAGTGTCTATATTGATGGCGTTCCGCGCACCCGCTCCGCTTCATCACTGGCTGACTTGCCAACTATTCAGCGCGTTGAAGTGCTCAGTGGCCCACAGTCTACCCTGTTCGGCAAGAACGCTTCTGCTGGTGTTATCAGCGTTAGCACTCTGCTCCCAGAACAAGAAATGGGTGGCATGATTGAAGCCACTGCCGGCAACTACGGTTCAAAAATTGTTAAAGGTACGGTGACAGGTGGTTTAACTGACAAAGTGTCTTTTCGACTCTCTGCCAGCGACAACTCCAGCGATGGCTATGCCACTAACATCACTACCGGCGAAGACGTAAACAATCGCAGCCGCAGTGCTATTCGTGGCCAGCTGTTAATCGAGCCTAACGAAGATCTGACTATTCGTATGATTGCCGACTACAACGAGATCGACGAAGAATGTTGTGCCGCAAGTTCATTGGCTTATGGAGATGCAAGTGGTGTTGCCGCATATCTTGCAGGACAGCGAGGTAATGCAGCCACTCCTGTTGACCCATGGGCACGCAATCTCAGCATGAACGACAGCCCATCGAATAAACTGAAAGGCGATGGTATATCTATTCAAGTTGACTACGATTTGGACTTCGCGACATTCACCTCGATTACCTCATCGCGAGACCAGTCTCTGCGCTCGACATTTGATGCAGATTTCACTGGCGCAGAGTTAGTTGATGAAAACCGTGTCGATTATGATTTCAAAACCTTCACCCAGGAGTTTCGTCTAACCTCCAATGGCGATGGCGATGTGCAGTGGATGGCGGGCATCTCTCATTCCGATGAAGATATTCAAAGCTTCCGTAATGTCACCTTTGGTGATGATATTTATGACTATGCTGACTTTCTTGTCACTGCCGGACTTTCTGCCGGTATCGCAGCTCAGGCTGCAGCAGGCTATATTGCAGCAACAGGTGATACAGCTGGCGCTGAGGCCTATGCCGCTGGCGTTGTTACCGATACCCTGGCACCTGTAGGTGGTTCTGGCATCAACTATGTGGGTGCCGCATATGGCGCCTGCGTGGTCAACGCTGTCTCATGTCGCGACCTATTTTATATTCCGGGAACCGGTAATGTTCGTGAAAGCTTCCAAATGGAAGGCGTTGCTACTTCATTCTTTGGCCAGGTAGATATAGCCATGAGTGATCAGCTGACAGCAACTGTGGGTTTGAACTACACCGAAGATAAAAAGACAGTTGTTTCCGATGTCCTGGTTATTGATGCATTTGCCGAATTGCCATTGGCAGGCGGACCTTTTGATGCATTAACAGGTTTGCAGCTCTTCCCTCCATTCCCAGCCTATGGTGGCGATGAAGATGAATCAGGTGTTTTTGAATCTGACGACCTGACTCACACTCTGCGTTTGGCCTATCAGGTGAATGAAGATTTGACAGTTTATGCGAGTCATTCAACTGGCTTTAAAGCTGCCTCAGTCAATCTGTCTGTGGATGGACGCACACCAGGTAACCGTGCTGCTGACCCAGAAGAAGCGACCAACATTGAAGTCGGCCTTAAAGCATCCTTCGATAGCGGTTACTTGAACCTGGCTCTGTTCCAACAGTCTATTGAAGGCTTCCAGTCTAATGTATTCTCTGGAACCGGCTTTAATCTGGAAAATGCCGGTAAAGAGACTCACGAAGGTATTGAGCTCGATGCTATGTTTGCAGTGTCTGAGAGTCTAGTATTGAGCCTTTCTGCTATTGCAATTGACGCAGTCTATGACTCGTTCACTAACGGTACCTGTGACACCACTGGGCAGGCTGGAGACGCTTACCAATGTGCTCCAGGCTCGAGCGTTATTGACCTGAGTGGTTTTAGCCCAGCTGGTGTGCACGAGTTAAGTGTCAATGCCAATGCGGTTTATTCCTTCGATGTCAGTGACAGCGTTAATGGTTTCTTCCGCGTCGAGTATGTCCATGAGAAAGACGTTAATATCGCTGACCTGATTCCTATGAGTCTGGCAAGTCGCGGTACTGATAACCTCAATGCTAGCCTTGGCTTCAGCAGTGACAATGGCGGTTGGGATGCTATGTTGTGGGGTCGTAACCTGACTGACCACGAAAGCCTGATCTCAGCATTCCCGACTACTGCACAGCCAGGTAGCTTCACCGGCTACCCGAATGCACCACGTACCTATGGTC
>CAJQJT010000227.1 GCA_905478725.1 uncultured Pseudomonadales bacterium | reverse complement strand
ATGGTTTGGTTTGACTATGGTAAATACTCAGACGATTACGAATAGTTTCTTCTTTGTCATCCGGACGCTGAATCAATGGGTCTTGAGTCTCATCATCAAGGCCGGCAGTTTTTGGTGGATTGTGTTCTGCGAAAGTTGCACTTAAGGCTGCTGAATTAAAGCATAAGGTTGCAGATGCTTCAGCAGCTGCAACCTTATGCTTTAATTCAGCAGCCTTAAGTGCAACTTTCGCAGAACGCAAACCGTCGCGCAGTGCAGCAGCAATTTTGCGACTAGCAGAAGCCTGCTTTCGCGCTGTTGCCAAACTGGCTTTAGCGGCAGCAGTTGCCTTAACGGCAATTTTTGCTTTTGCTTTATTGACTTTAACTACAACAGCGGCATGTTTTTTGTCATGAGCTACGATTTGCTTTTTAACGGAATCGACAACTTTAGCCGCAGTTTGAGCAGGTGAAGTTTGTGGTTTCGCTTTTGCTTTTGCTTTAGATACTGTTTTCTTGGCTGGACGTTTCATTTATGCGTTCCTCACGTAAATAAATACAAGTTTTCCCATCACGATAAAAAGACGTTAGGTCATGTAGCCGCGAGTTTAAGCAGTTGTGGAATATTTTTCCAATCAAAACCGCATTTTTCGACAAAAATAGGGTTTTAATTGCAAAAAAAAAGAGAATTTGAAGAAATAGTTTTAAAAAGCAGTGTTTTTACACACTGCTTTTTAAAAATTTACGCTAATGCGGAAACTAGTCTAGCCTGCACATCATTGAGACTGCCAAGCCCATCTACCGTTGAAAATCGTGGTGCGTCAGTTTTTGTGGCTGACATACCCTGATAAAACTCAACTAATGGTTTGGTTTGACTATGGTAAATACTCAGACGATTACGAATAGTTTCTTCTTTGTCATCCGGACGCTGAATCAATGGGTCTTGAGTCTCATCATCAAGGCCGGCAGTTTTTGGTGGATTGTGTTCAATATGATAAACACGCCCAGAATCTTCGTGCACTCTACGGCCACTAAGGCGCGACACAATCTGCTCGTCGTCGACGGCAATTTCAACAACATATTCAATGGGCACATTGGCATCAACTAGAGCCTGCGCCTGGGGAATCGTGCGCGGGAAACCATCAAACAAGAAACCACCGGCACAGTCTGGTTGCTCTATGCGCTCTTTGACCAGTGCGATAATAATTTCGTCAGACACCAAGCCGCCAGAAGTCATAATATCTTTTACTTTAAGGCCCAGTTCAGAACCAGCTTTGACTGCACTGCGCAGCATGTCGCCAGTAGATATTTGCGGTACTGAATATTTCTCAGTAATAAACTGTGCTTGAGTACCTTTACCTGCGCCTGGAGGCCCTAACAAAATAACTCTCATTAATATGATTCCTTGAACAGTCAAAACTATATGGGAGCATGTGCAGATGGTTGGTCTGTTAGGCTATTTCAATGCCACAACAAGCCTAAACTACAGTTGCTACCCCGAAAAGGTCGCTCACAATACACGGATTAAATTAACCAGACAAGCGACAGTTCAGGCTGAGTAAACTAGCAGTATAGTGGCATCACCTATTCAGCTAGCTTGACCTCAACCCAGAGCAGTTCCATTTTATCTGTCGTCAACTGAGAAAATTCATCGCCAGCTTGCTGTGCAAGTTCTTCCATTGCTTGAAAACGTCGCTGAAATTTGCCATTAGCCTGACGCAGTGCACGCTCCGGATCTAGTTCTAAGTGACGGGCCAAATTGACGCAGCTAAACAGTAAATCACCCAACTCATCTTCAATGGCGGCCCTATCGTTCACCGCAATCTCTGCCTCTAGCTCTTCAAGCTCATCGCGAACCACTGCTACCACCTGGTGCAGGTGCTGCCAGTCAAAGCCTTTGGTAGCGGCTCTTTTTTGCAATTTTTGGGCGCGACTTAAAGCCGGGATCGCAAGAGGAATATCATCAAGCGTTTTGCTCTCACCTTTTTGGGCTCGTTCCTCAGCTTTAATTTCTTCCCAGACTTTTTTAATCCGCGCTTCTTCCACAGGATTATCCGCTCTGCTGCCAGGCTCAACTTCGCTCTCAAGAGTACCCAGAGGAAAGACATGGGGATGACGACGTACTAACTTTTCTACCAACCCTTGAACCAGAGTATCGAAATCAAAAATCTTCTGTTCTGCTCCCAACTCAGCATAAAAAATAACCTGAAATAGTAGGTCACCTAATTCCTCGCCCAAATGATGAAGATCATCGCGCTCAATGGCGTCTATAACCTCATAGACCTCCTCTAAAGTGTGTTTGGCGATACTGGAAAAAGACTGTTTCAAATCCCAGGGGCAACCGGTTTCAGGATTTCGTAGCCGCTGCATTAGATAACGCAGATCATCAACTGTGTATTGTCTGGCCATTGAGATTACCTTGTTAGAGTCTGTGAGATAGCGTTTATTGGCCAGCGTCTATTGAATAGCGCCTGCTGGATAACCCATATGAAAAACCTTCGTCATAAGTGACAGTAGAATGTTTTTGTACAATAAGTCTAAAAAGAAATTATCAATGCGGCCTCAGCCTAATCACTCACACGCCTAGCAGCTACCACATTGGGTATCTGATTCAGCTGTGACAATACCGCACTCAATTGGTCCAGACTGGGGACATCCAAAGCCAACAAAATATGCGAGCTGTTCATGGATTTTTTGCGCCGGGTTTTCTCATCGCTGGTCATTGAAGCTATATGCAAACCCAGGCGATCGACGGTCTTAGTAATATCCAATAACAGCCCACTGCGATCATAGGTGTCCAGAGCAATTTTCACCCTATAGCTTTTCTGTGGCTGCCCGCCCCAGTCTACTTTAATGATCCGCTGGGGATCCGCGCCCTGTAGACGCAAGAAGTTACCGCAATCCTGACGGTGAATGGAAATACCGCGCCCCTGAGTGATATAACCGCCGATACTGTCACCGGGCAGCGGGCGGCAACAGCGCGCCATTTGGGTGAGCAGATTACCGACACCATGGATATAGACATCAGAGGATTCAAAACGCTGGGCTCTGGAGGAGGGCTCCTCTGTGGCAGTCGAGTCAAAAGAATCCAGAGAACTAATCGAATCAGGCGCCCCCAGACCTTTGCTTTTACCCTGGCGACTCTGCAGAGAATTAATCACCTGTTCGACACCCACATCACCGGCGCCTATAGCCGCATATAAGCCGGAGGCACCCTGCTTATTAAAGCGCTGGGCGGCTTTCTGCAGATCAATTCCGCTGATATCTAACTGGGCTAGCTCGCGATCTAAAAGCTTCTTGCCTGCAACCTGATTGTGTTCTTGGTTTTGTTTGCGAAACCAATACTGTACTTTGCTACGAGCACGACTGGTTTTCAAATAGCCCATGGATGCGGATAACCAGTCACGGGAAGGTTCTCCCTGACGAGCGGTAATAATACTCACCTGATCCGCGGTGCGCAGTGCGCGACTGAGGGGCACTATGCGACCGTTTACTTTGGCTCCGCGACAGCGATGGCCCAGATCCGTATGCACATAATAGGCAAAATCTAGTGGCGTTGCTCCGCTGGGCAGATCTACTACATGCCCCTCAGGTGTGAAGACATAAACCCGCCCCTCACTCACTGATTGCTGTGAATCCGGTGAGTACTCCGCGAATTCTTTTCTCTCAATCTCCTTTGACCAATCGAGAACATGGCGCAGCCATTCAATTTTTTCTTCGTAGCTTTTATCTGCGGATTTTAGATTGCCGCCTTTATATCGCCAGTGAGCACAGACACCCAACTCAGCAGCATTATGCATATCAAAAGTACGAATCTGAATTTCTAGAATTTTTTTTTCGGGTCCAATAACGGCGGTGTGCAGTGAGCTGTAACCGTTTTCTTTTGGCGCTGCAATATAGTCATCATACTCACTGGGTAAGTTTTTCCAGCGACTGTGCATCCAACCCAAAACCGCATAACAGTCTGCCACCGTGGGTACCAAAACCCGCAGCGCGCGGATATCATAGACCTGAGTAAAGCTCAGATTTTTGCGCTGCATTTTCGACCAAATCGAATAAATATGTTTTGGCCGCCCGCTCACCTCACCTTCTATATCAAGGCTGATTAGCTGTGCTTCAACCTGACGAATAGTCTCGGCAATATAAGCCTGACGATCCCTTCGCTTTTCAGCCAGCAGGCTTGCCACAGCGGCATAGTCCTGAGGTTGTAGATAACGAAAGGCCAGGTCTTCAAGTTCCCATTTAAGATTGCCGAGACCCAAACGATGAGCCAGAGGCGCATAGACATCCACTACTTCACGGGCAACGCGGATCTGCTTTTCTGAGCTGGCGGTTTTAACCCCACGAATGGCACAGGTGCGCTCGGCAATTTTGATTAATGGCACGCGAATATCATCGATAATCGAGACCAGCATTCCCCGGGTTTTATTCGCCTGCTGGCCGGCAATATGACCAAAAACCGATCCGCCCTGGGCGTTGCTTATGGTGCTAATGACCGCCATGCGCAGTACTTTATCGATTAGCCCAGCAATTTCTGCACCGAATTCACGGCGCACTTTATCCAGAGAGATGCGACCTTCGCGAATGGCACGATAGAGTATTGCCGCTTGAAGAGCACTTGTATCAAGGGACAGTTCGGCGAGAATTTCAGCCATTTCGAGGCCGGTTTGTAGGCAACCTGTGGCGGAGTTCCACAAACGTTCAGGATCAAACTCTTCGGTTAGAGCCTGACTGGCAAAACTACAGGCATGGAAGAGTAATTGGGCATCGCCTTCAGCCATAGAGTGGCGCTGAATCAGCTCATCAATCCAGTGCTGAATATCAACCTGGTCGGCGTCGTCCTGTGGATGATGTTGGCGAACTTTTACCATTTTTTAAATCTCGAATTACGGCGCTGCACCCGATCCTTTTTGACTTACTGCCCCTGCGCCTGCCTGAGTCTGTTGTGATAGATCCTTATCCGTAAATCCCAGAAGAGAGATAGCGATCACCGCGATCGCAAATAATAGCAACGATAACGGCATTTTCCAGCTGCTTACTGATCTCTAAGGCGGCTGATACTGAGCCGCCAGCCGACACACCACAGAAAATCCCCTCCTCAGTGGCCAAGAGACGCATAGTCTGTTCGGCGGCTTGCTGAGAAACATCTAAGGTTTGATCCACCTTGGCGGCGTCAAAAATACTCGGCATATAGGCTGCAGGCCAGCGTCGAATACCCGGAATTGAGGCGCCCTCCTGAGGCTGCAGGCCAACAATTTGAATATCTGGGTTCTGTTGCTTTAAATAAGCAGAGGTGCCCATAATCGTGCCGGTGGTGCCCATTGAGCTAACGAAGTGGGTGACAGTGCCGTCGGTGTCGCGCCAAATTTCTGGTCCGGTACCCTCATAATGAGCAAGGGGGTTATCTGGATTATTAAATTGGTCCAATACCTTACCCAGCCCCTGCTCCTGCATCTGCCTAGCCAGATCACGAGCACCTTCCATACCCTGCTCTTTGCTCACTTCAATCAATTCAGCGCCGTAGGCAGTCATGGCCCATTTACGCTCATCCGTGGCATTGGCTGGCATAATTAGGGTCATACGATAGCCCATCATCGCCGAAACCATGGCTAGGGCAATTCCTGTATTGCCGCTGGTGGCCTCGATCAGACGATCTCCAGGTTTGATTTCACCCCGCTCCTGAGCTTTTTTTATCATGCTCAGGGCCGGACGATCTTTAACCGAGCCAGCAGGATTGTCCCCTTCCATTTTTGCTAGGATGATATTCGAGGTTTTTCCAGGCAAGCGCTGCAGCCGCACTAATTTTGTATTACCTATTCCTTGATCAATGGTGGGGTACTGCATGGACACTACTCTTTATAAGGTTTAAATGAATTAAAGGGCTTAAAGGAGCCAAAGGGATCAAATACACAATGGGGTATTGTGCCTGAACAGTTGCCCTATCGCCTCTGCAGGACAGTTATAGCCCATAATTGTTTGGCATATGCACGAGCGCTTTTTACAAGCACTCTAGGCAGACTAATCTTTATTCTGAAAGTATGGCGTAGGCGATAGCGTAATCGCGCTCGTCGGCTAGACTCAACAAAATCTGCCGTCCACCGCGACTATGCATCACCTCGGCGGCACCGCCCGACAGTTGCACATGGGGGGCGCCCTTTTCATCATTGCTGATCTGCATATCCTGAAAGCTCACACCATGACCAATGCCAGTACCCAGCGCCTTGGCTATAGCCTCTTTGGCGGCGAAACGCGTGGCCACAAAAGCCACCGAGTTGCCTCGGGATGCATATTGTTCCAGTTCGCTGGGGCAGAGTATACGCTCCACAAAGCGCTCAGCCTGGCGCTCCAGTACCTTAGCAATGCGAGCAATTTCGACTATATCTGTGCCTATGGCGATGATCATGAAAGGCTCTCTCTATTGCTTGTCGTTTGATAGTGTTCAAATGACATTATTCTACACCGAGCTCTGTGACTGCAAATGCTGCCGATAGAGTTCACGACTATGTAACTGGCGACCCCCGAGATAAAAGTTAATGACACTGCGCAACAACTGCTTGGCGGTTCTCTGAGCTGTGCCCTGAGAGAACTCACCTGAGGCGATATTCATTAGATCGGCACCAGAGTAACTTCCGGGCACAGCTTCACGCTGATTAATCGACATAAGCAAACCCTGCTCAGGGATGTATTGATAGTATTTGTCCGGAATCAGCGGTGTACCAGTCTGCCCCTCGCAGTCCAAAACTAGACCATAACCAAGCTCTTCAAGCAACGTCATCTCCAACTGTCGCAGACGCATTTCATCGGGCTGAGCCGCGCAAAGAACTGCCATAAACTGTTGGTACTGCTGATAGAGATACTGGTGAATATCCTGCTCTTGCAGCAGACGATAAAACAGCTCATTGATATAGAGTCCGGTAAACAGACATTCTTGCTTGAGAAATACCGGCGCTTGAATGCCGTCGGCTTTGGTCAGGGTTTTTAGTTCACCGCGGCCCTGCCAACTGAAATGATGTTCGGTGTAGGGAAAGATTGAGCGATTAATCCCCTGTTTATTGGGCTTGCGAAAGCCCTTGGCAACACAGCGCACACGGCCGTGATTGGCAGTGTACAGATCCACCAACAGGCTGGTGTCACGATAGGGTGTCGAGTGTAATAAAAACCCCGGCTCTGCCTCAATACGCACAGCACTTACCTGTCGGTGTAACCGAGGCTGCGCAGTGCGCGTTCGTCATCAGACCAGCCGCTGCGAACTTTGACCCAGGTTTTAAGCATGACTTTGCAGTCCAGTAGGCTTTCCATATCAGCCCGTGCCTGCTGGCCGATACTTTTAATACGCTCGCCTTTATTACCAATAATAATTTTCTTCTGGCCTTCGCGCTCGACCAGTATCAAAGCACCGATGTGAGTGACATTGCGCTCAACGCGAAATTCTTCAATTTCAACGGTGACCTGATAGGGAACCTCTGCACCCAACTGGCGCATAATTTTTTCGCGAACCATTTCCGCAGCCAAAAAGCGTTCGCTGCGATCAGTGATCTGATCATCGGGAAACATATGCATGGCTTCAGGGATAAATTCGCTAATTTTAGCTTCAAGTTGGTCAAAATTGGTTTTGCGCAGTGCTGACAGAGGAATTAAATCCGCAGCCTTCACTTTCTCCGAAAGAAACTGCAGGTGTGGCAACAGCGCTTCCTTGTCCTCAATGAGATCCACTTTATTGATCGCAACAATCACTGGCACATCATAGTTGGCAATATATTTGGCTACATATTCATCGGCCTCACTCCATTCGAAGCGATCAACAACAAAGATCACCACATCCACATCGGCAATTACACTGGCTGCGGAGCGGTTCATTACGCGGTTAATCGCACGCTCCTGATTGGTGTGAATACCAGGGGTGTCAACAAAGATCACCTGGGTTTCATCAACCGTCTTTATGCCCAGCAGAGTGTGTCTGGTGGTCTGAGGTTTGCGTGAGGTGATACACAGCTTCTGCCCCAAAATATGATTGAGCAGCGTCGATTTCCCCACATTGGGACGACCGACTATGGCCACATAGCCACAGCGTGTTGGTGTA